>NZ_JBIQDP010000006.1:0-218041 GCF_045370945.1 Pseudobacillus sp. 179-B 2D1 NHS | reverse complement strand
ACAGCCCCCATTCACAAGCAAAATAAAAAGGACTGTAGACAAACTCTAGAATTTCATTGAGTTTGTCTACAGTCTGAAAAGAGCTGATTTATAAATCAGCTCTTTTTAAAAAAGTGATAGGAAAGCCAGCGAGTGTTAGGGCTCCAAGATTAGATAACAAAAAAGTAAGAGGCGCAAATCAAATAGCCTACTCTTTATTTGTGGTGATTCGATTGTTCCTCCTGCTGCTTTTCTAACTCACGGGACTCAGAAGGGGATAATTTTTTCTTTGGTTGTTCCGTTGATTGGTCGGCCCTATCATCTACTAAATTTCCAGGCACTTCAGGCATAGCTCGTCCGGCAATGTCAGCTAACTCGTTGGCAAGACCTTGCAGAGGCCGGCCATCTTCGATATCTTGACCGATTTCTTTTAAGCGTGCATATAAGTCAGGGTCAGCGACAACAACCGACTCGGCCCCATAAGGCTGGTTTTTCAGACCTTCAGCAACTGTGTATTTAATCGAACCAACTTCTGAGCGATCCAAATTAGCGTCCACGTCAATTCCAACAATGGCATATCGTCCCCAAGCTACCGCGGTTGCGTCATTTACTCCTGGCATAGTGCGTGCGGTTGCTGCCAATCGGCGTGATGCTTCACCCATAGAAATACGATCGTTGTTATTTGCTTCACTATTATTGACCTGTGCTTTATAACGTGTTTCATCAGTTGCTTGTTCTTCCATATTTAGCCCTGCATCTTTTTGGGCGGTACATCCGAAAAGAAGAGCAATTGTCAGAAAGGGAAGAATCCATTTCATTTTTGTCACCTCTTTAATTAATGAATAAGACGGCTCTTTATATTTTGTGATCCTCTTCTATTCTTATTCATACAGACATATATTTTTATCAGCCTTTGCCTTATCGTTGAACCTGGTGCCATCTATTCTCATATAATAAAAAAAGATGAACAAAGCAGGAGGCGTATCGTTGAGTAAAATTTATGTGCTGGATACCAATGTCTTGTTACAGGACCCACATGCTATTTTCGCCTTTGAAGAAAATGAAGTTGTCATCCCGGCAGTGGTATTAGAAGAATTAGACTCCAAAAAAAGGTATATGGATGAAATAGGAAGGAACGCCAGACTTGTATCAAAGCTCATTGATAAAATGCGAGAGATCGGCAAGCTGCATGAACGGATTGAATTAGAAAATGGCGGAAGCCTAAGAATTGAATTGAATCATCGCTCTTTTCAAAAGCTTCAAGAAGTATTTGTTGAGAAGACAAATGATAACCGTATTCTGGCAGTAGCAAAGAACTTATCAATAGAAGAGGAAGAGAAAAAAGGCGGCCGATCTGTAATTTTAGTGAGTAAAGACACGCTCGTAAGGGTAAAAGCAGACGCAATTGGTTTACAAGCAGAGGACTTCTTGAGTGACCGTGTCATCGAGATGAGTGATATATATAAAGGTTTTTTAGAAATATATGTGCCCAAAGAGTTGCTTGATTTATTCTATAAAAAGGGCGAGCTGCCTCTCTCTGAAATTGCCCATCACCCTTTTTATCCTAATCAATTTCTTATACTAAAAGATGCACTTGGCAGTTCAGCGTCCGCTGTTGGCATAGTAGATGCCCAAGGAAGAATGCTAAAAAAACTTGTGCATGATGAAGATATCATCTGGGGAATTAAACCGCGCAACGTCCAGCAAATGATGGCGATTGAACTGTTAATGAGGCCTGATGTTCCATTGGTCACTATGGCAGGAAAAGCGGGAACCGGAAAGACACTCATCGCCCTTGCGGCAGGACTTCTACAGACGGAAGATTTACAGCTTTTTAAAAAATTACTTGTCGCTCGGCCGATTGTTCCTGTCGGGAAAGATCTCGGTTACCTTCCTGGTGAAAAACAGGAAAAACTGCGTCCGTGGATTCAGCCTATTTATGATAATCTGGAGTATTTGTTTAATACGAAAAAACCAGGAGAAATTGATCAAATTTTAGCAGGACTCCATTCAGTGGAAGTGGAGGCTTTAACTTATATACGCGGGAGAAGCATCCCTGAGCAATACATCATTATTGATGAGGCACAAAATTTAACGAAGCATGAAGTGAAAACAATATTAACCAGGGTCGGAGAACGAAGCAAAATCGTTTTAATGGGTGATACCGCTCAAATAGATCACCCTTATTTAGACGAATATAACAATGGATTAACATATGTAATTGAAAAATTTAAAGACCAGGCAGTTTCAGGCCATATTAAATTAATGAAAGGGGAACGGTCAGGTCTTGCACAACTGGCAGCTGATATTCTTTAGCCGTATAAAAAGCCAGGCACCCTTCAGCATGCTGAAGGGTGCCTGGCTTTTCTGTTATACCCATACTTTAGGTTAGGAGATCCGAAAGGCAGTCACTTTCCTAATAGGATTGTCCCGATTTGACCCATCCTTAAAAAGGACATGGACAGGACCATCTTCGCGGAGCGGCTTGCCCTCTTTAGAGAAAGCCAGAATGATTTCCTCTGCTCGTTCCAGCGGCAGGGTGATTTCTTCATCATCTGTTTCGATGATAAGAGACTCGGCTCCCGGCTCGGGCTCGGCATTTTTTAAAAATGGTTCGAAAGGTATAGCAAATGTGCCTGTTAATACCTTTTCCTTTTCATATTTTCTTTCGGATTTAATCGTTGGCGGAAATACAGCTCCTTCTCTGATTTCTTTATCCCAGAACTTGGATACATTCTTTGTGTACTCTTCATCTTTAAGAGCCTGACTGTCTTCTTCAGTGTCGAAATATGTATTCAAGTCGATACGCCGGTCATCAAAGATCCATACGCCTGAATCCAAAGTGATTGGAAATTTAACTTTGCCTTTAATGCTCATGATTGTATTCACAGGGGGTCCCCCTTATTTAAATTAGCGTTCTAAATAAATTATAACGCTAGAATTCTTTCTTGTCAGGGATAAATTCAAAATTCCTTGCAAATTAGTCGAATTAACGATAGAATTTTATAAGATACAGTCAATTATTGTGCTGAACAGGGGGAGTTCGATGTGGCATCTGAATTAAAAGTCAATCACAGGGAAAAGGCCTACTCTCTATTAGAAGCAGATGCGGGAAAGATCTTGCGGCTCATAAAAGTTCAAATGGACAACTTAACGATGCCCCAGTGTCCTCTTTATGAAGAGGTGCTGGATACCCAGATGTTTGGCTTATCCCGTGAAATAGATTTTGCGATTCGTTTAGGTCTGGTTGATGAGAAAGATGGGAAAGAACTGATTGATTCACTTGAACGGGAACTGTCAGCTCTCCATGAAGCATCTACTCGAAAATAAACGGCAAAAAACTCAAACACCTTATATCGATGTTTGAGTTTTTTTACATAAAAGGATGCAATTTCAGCGTGCTCCAAGATTTAAGAGATAGGAAGATTAATATGTGGAAAAAAATAATTAGATCATATGATTACTCACTCATAGTCGCGTTTTTTCTTCTCTGTTTGTTTGGGTTGATGATGGTTTATAGCGCCAGCTCAGTAACAGCAGTGCAGCGCTATGAAGTGGCAAGCGACTACTTTTATAATAAGCAAAAGATTCATATTATCATTGCCTCTTTTTTCTTCTTGGTAGCGGCTCTCTTTCCGTATAAGGCTTATAAAAACAGTAAATTTTTATTCTTTATGATAGCGGGGATTGTCGGGCTTCTAGGAATATTGAGTTTTTTTGGTACGATCTCAAACAATGCGAGAAGCTGGATACGTCTCGGGGGATTTTCACTTCAGCCCTCTGAGTTTGCCAAGCTTGTTATCATTATCTATATGTCAGCTATTTACGCTAAAAAACAAAAATATATTAACTCATTCAATAAAGGGGTTACACCACCGGTCATTTTGTTAGTCTTTTTATGCATGCTCATCGCAAGTGAGCCGGATTTTGGTACAGCGTTCATTATATTTATGATCGGTTGTACGATTATTATCTCTTCTGGGATGAGATTTAAGAGCATGTGGAAGCTTATTGTCCTCGGTATAATGGCGGCTTTAATTCTGTCACCACTTATTCTTTATAAAAAAGACGAGATTTTTACAGAAGGAAAAATGAGCCGGATCAATGGGTATCTTGATCCTTTCGAGCACCAAGAAGGAGATGGGTATCAGCTTGTTAACTCTTACTTGGCAATCGGCTCAGGCGGGGTATTAGGAAGAGGGCTTGGTCAGAGCATACAGAAGCTAGGGTATTTGCCTGAACCGCACACAGATTTTATTATCTCTGTCATTTCGGAAGAGCTTGGAGTTTTAGGCGTCTTCATTGTGTTGGGAGGACTAAGTTTCATCGTTTTGAAAGGCATTTATATCGCTATCAAATGCCGTGATCCATTTGGAACGATGATGGCTGTTGGTATCTCAAGTATGGTTGCCATTCAATCGGCTATTAACCTCGGCGGGGTAACTGGGGTCATTCCGATTACAGGCGTACCGCTTCCACTGATCAGCTATGGGGGATCTTCACTTATTTTGCTAGCAATTTCACTTGGCATTCTTGTTAACATTTCTATGTTTGCTAAGTATGAACAGCTTTATAAAAAGTAATACTCATTTCAGTAATAAAAAGGTTCAGTTAAATGAGCCTTTTTATATATATTTTTACTCGCACAACAGGGGAGAGATGGAAAATGAGAAAAATCAGTAAAGTGCTGGTGGCAAACAGGGGAGAAATCGCTATTCGCGTATTTCGTGCTTGTACAGAACTTCACATTCGTACAGTAGCTATTTACTCAAAAGAAGACTCAGGTTCTTACCATCGTTACAAAGCGGATGAGGCTTATCTTGTCGGCAAAGGCAAAAAGCCTATTGACGCCTATCTTGATATTGAAAATATTATCGAGATTGCCAAGCAGGCAGAAGTGGATGCGATTCATCCAGGCTATGGTTTTTTGTCAGAAAATATAGAATTTGCTAGACGTTGCGAGGAAGAAGGAATTATTTTTATCGGCCCTAAATCCCAGCATTTAGATATGTTTGGTGATAAAGTAAAAGCGAGAGTTCAAGCTCAACGGGCAGATATACCTGTGATCCCGGGTACAGACGGTCCTGTCTCCGATCTTGAAGAGGTAGTAGCTTTTGGAAGAGAGCACGGCTTTCCGATTATAATTAAAGCAGCGCTTGGCGGTGGCGGGCGTGGTATGCGGATTGTCCATAGCGTTGAAGAAGTGAGAGAAGCCTATGAGCGGGCAAAGTCAGAAGCAAAAGCGGCTTTTGGCAGTAGTGAAGTGTATGTAGAGAAGTTTGTTCAAAATCCGAAACATATTGAAGTGCAGATTCTTGGAGACCATCAACGAAATATCATTCATCTTTACGAGCGCGATTGTTCGGTACAGCGTCGCCATCAAAAGGTAGTAGAAGTCGCTCCATGCGTCTCACTGTCTGAAAAGTTGCGCAACGACATTTGTAACGCAGCAGTTAAGTTAATGAAAAACGTCGACTATTTGAATGCAGGTACAGTAGAATTCCTTGTTGCTGACAATCAATTTTATTTTATTGAAGTAAATCCACGTGTTCAGGTGGAACATACGATTACAGAAATGGTGACGGGAATTGATATTGTTCAATCACAAATCCTGATTGCGGAAGGCCATTCTTTACACAGTGAAAAAGTCGGCATTCCTGCACAGGAGGATATTACGATTCATGGCTATGCGATTCAATCACGAGTTACAACAGAAGATCCGCTGAATGACTTTATGCCAGATACAGGAAAAATCATGGCGTATCGTTCTGGTGGCGGCTTTGGCGTCCGGCTAGATGCAGGGAACGGCTTCCAAGGATCCATCATTACTCCGTATTATGACTCGCTGCTTGTGAAGGTATCTACACAGGCGCTCACTTTTGAGCAGGCTGCATCCAAGATGCTGCGCAACCTAAAGGAATTCCGAATTCGGGGCATTAAAACAAATATTCCATTTTTAGAAAATGTCATGCGTCATGAGAATTTCATTACAGGTAATTATGATACGTCGTTTATTGATACGACACCGGAGCTATTCATCTTCCCGAAAAGCAAAGACCGCGGAACAAAAATGCTAAACTATATCGGCAATGTGACGATTAACGGCTTTCCAGGCATTGAGAAAAAGAAGAAGCCTCTGTTTGATCAGCCACCTGTTCCCAAAGTCAACCGCCTACAATCGGCTGCCTCTGGTACTAAACAGATTTTAGATGAAAAAGGAGCAGAGGGGCTCGTTGAATGGGTGAAATCCCGGTCCGAAGTATTGCTGACAGACACAACTTTCCGAGACGCTCATCAGTCCTTGCTCGCTACTCGCGTGCGGACCAATGATTTGCTCCGCGTTGCTGAACCAACAGCAAAATTGTTGCCGGATGTGTTCTCTTTAGAAATGTGGGGCGGAGCCACCTTTGATGTTTCCTACCGCTTTCTGAAAGAAGATCCGTGGAAACGTCTGATCTCGTTAAGAGAGCAAGTACCAAATGTCTTGTTCCAAATGCTTCTCCGGGCTTCCAATGCAGTGGGCTACACAAATTATCCAGATAATGTTATCCGCGAGTTTGTTGAGCAATCTGCTGCTACCGGTATTGATGTATTCCGCATTTTTGACAGCTTAAACTGGATCAAGGGAATGGAAACAGCGATCGATGCTGTTCGTCAAACCGGAAAGATTGCAGAGGCTTCCATTTGTTATACAGGGGACATTGAAGATTCAACCCGCCCGAAATACAATATTCAGTATTACAAAGATATGGCGAAGGAACTTGAAAATCAGGGGGCACATATTCTAGGCATTAAAGATATGGCCGGATTGTTAAAGCCGCAATCCGCTTATCGATTAATTTCAGAATTAAAAGCGACCGTCGATCTTCCGATTCATTTGCATACCCATGATACGAGCGGCAACGGCATTTACATGTATGCCAAAGCGATTGAAGCCGGCGTTGATATTGTGGATGTAGCGGTCAGTACGATGGCTGGGTTAACTTCACAGCCAAGTGCCAATACGCTTTGTTACGCACTAAAAGGAACGGAGCGGGAGCCTTCCGTCAGCATCGATGCTTTGGAAGAGCTGTCCCATTATTGGGAAGGGGTCAGAAAGTATTATCAAGATTTTGAGAGTGGAATGGTCGCTCCTCATACAGAAATTTATAAGCATGAAATGCCGGGCGGTCAATACAGCAATCTCCAGCAGCAGGCAAAAGCCGTCGGGCTGGGGGAACGCTGGGAAGAAGTTAAGGATATGTACAGCCGTGTAAACCTGATGTTTGGCGATATTGTCAAAGTAACGCCTTCTTCGAAGGTCGTTGGCGATATGGCGCTCTTCATGGTACAAAACAACCTAACGGAAGAAGACGTACTGGAAAAAGGGGATAAAATTGACTTCCCAGATTCTGTTATTGAACTGTTTGAGGGATATTTAGGCCAGCCGTACGGCGGATTCCCGAAGCAATTGCAAAAGGTCATCCTAAAAGGAAAAGAGCCGCTTACCGTCCGTCCGGGCGAGCTGCTAAAGGATGTGGACTTTGAGGCTCTGCGGGAAGAGTTATCTAAGGAACTGGACCGACAAGTCACAGATCATGATGTGATCGCTTATGCTTTATATCCAAAAGTGTTTAAGGAATATGTGAGAACGATCGATCAGTTTGGCGACGTATCCGTACTGGATACACCGACATTCTTATATGGAATGAGATTAGGGGAAGAAATTGAAATTGAGATTGAAACAGGAAAAACATTGATTGTGAAGCTTGTTTCTATCGGTCAGGCGCAGGCAGATGGCACCCGCATTGTCTACTTTGAATTAAATGGTCAGCCACGTGAAGTAGTGATTAAAGATGAAAGCATCAAATCTTCCGTTGCTTCCAAGATCAAAGCAGATCCAAAAAATGAAAGCCATTTGGCAGCGACTATGCCTGGAACGGTGATTAAGGTGCTCGTCGAAAAAGGTGAAAAAGTCGTTCAGGGCGACCATTTATTGATTACGGAAGCGATGAAAATGGAAACAACAGTTCAGGCACCATTTTCAGGCATTGTAACCAATATACATGTTCAAAACGGTGAAGCGATCTCTACAGGAGACTTGTTAATAGAACTAGAAAAGTAAATAAAAAAAGAAGCAGGCCCAGACCTGCTTCTTTTTTTATGAAACTTTCGAAATATTGTCGGCATTCATTTTGCTTCTGGAAATGAGAAGAATAAAATAACATAGCAGGCCAAACAAACAAGAGATAAATAGAGCATGCGCTAATGCTATGTAGAGATTAAGCTTGGTAAAGATGATCGTGGCACCTGATAAGACCTGCAAAGAGACAAGGAAACAAGCAATGATCCATCCCCAGTAAATCACTCGCTGCTGCTTATAACATTTCACAGCAATAACCGTGATGTAGACGATCCACAAAAAGATGAGACCGGCAGCAAGACGATGCCCCATTTGAATCCATTGATAAGTATTCAGTGGCATAAAAGGATTGCTATTCAGGCAAAAGGGCCAATCGGAACAAGTTAAACTGGCGTTGGTATGCCGTACAAGAGCTCCGGTGTAGACAACTAAGTAACTATAAAGTGTTACACAAATAGTATGCCATTTCATTCGTTTGTCAATAATTAACGAAGAAGCATCGAACTTTTGATCAACTTCAAAGATCAAAAGAGTTAACAACAGAACAGCAGAAAAAGAAATGAGCGAAATGCCAAAGTGAAGAGCGAGAACAAAGTCGCTTTGCCCCCATTTTACTGCCGCTGCTCCGATCAAGGCTTGCGCAATTAAAAAGAACAGAGACATGACAGCTAAGAACTTGGTTTCCCTCTTGTGGCCTATTAGCCGCCAGGAGAGAATAGACAATGCGGCTACGAGCAAGCCGGCAACACCAGAGACAACCCGATGGGATAATTCGATAATTGTTTCTATCGTAATATCCTCAGGAATCAGTTGTCCGTGGCACAGCGGCCATTCATTCCCGCATCCAAGTCCAGAGTCGGTTTTTGTCACTAAGGCACCGCCCAGTAAGACAAGAAGCATGACGAACGTTGTCAAAACCGCTAGCCATTTCAAAGAGCGTTGCATGTTTTTCACCTACTTATATATAGTGCAAAAAGGAGATTATAAAAGAGTTCATCTTCTCGATAATACAGAAGATGAGATAAAAAGACAACTTGTAAAATTATTTGTAAATGTTATGCTTATACGTAGAAGATACGAGTAGACTGATTTCTTTGAAAACGCGAACAAATAAGCTTTTGCAGCTTTTGTTATTATTATCCTATAAAACTAAATCGATAGGAATAGCGCTTTTTCAGCGGACACAAATTCGACATAATTAGTTCATTATGTGTTCACAAAAAAACAAGCTGATATGATTTAATATGGAATGAACAGTGGTTTTTGGTGCCCTTTGGTAAAAAAGCTAAGGCCTCACCAGCTATTCAAAAGACAAACCGCTTGTTTTTAGAGAGGGGGGAAAAAGGTGTCACGTGCCACAACTACGATGGGGAATACTGAACTTCCAGAAACGACAGCCCTGAAGGATTTCCTTGCTTTAATTAAAATCGGTATCGTTAATTCTAACTTGATTACTATTTTCACAGGGCTGTGGCTGGCAATCGTTTTTAACGGCCTGCACTTTCTAACTCAGCTGGATACAGTTTTTTACACGCTTATCGGATCATCCCTGATTATTGCAGGTTCAGCCAGTTTAAATAACTTTATTGACCGGGATATTGACCCGCTTATGGAGAGAACGAAAGGGCGTCCTACAGTTACAGGGAAAATAAGCTATCCAAAAGTAATGTTAATTGGTGTCGCTTTCATTATTATTGGGACAGCTTTTTTGTTCCTCACAACATTTACAGCCGGCCTTATTGGCTTAATCGGCGTATTTAGTTATGTTGTCGTTTATTCCATGTGGTCTAAGCGTCGCCATGTTAGCAACACAGTAGTGGGCAGTATTTCTGGAGCTGTGCCGCCGCTAATTGGCTGGGCAGCTATTGACCCTAATCTGGATATTGTTGCCTGGATGTTATTTTTAATTATGTTCATTTGGCAGCCGCCGCATTTTTATGCGTTGGCTATGAGACGATGTGAAGAATATCGGGCTGCTGGCATTCCTATGCTACCGGTAGTGAAGGGGTTTGCTGTTACAAAACGTCATACAATGATTTGGGTGCTGGCTCTCTTGCCGCTTCCATTCTTTATGACATCATTGGGCACTGCCTTTGTTGTTTTAGCAACAGTTTTGAATATAGGGTGGCTTGCTCTTGGGGTATCTGGGTATAGAATGAAGGATGATCTCAAATGGGCAAAGCTGATGTTTATTTATTCGTTGCAGTACTTAACTGTCCTGTTTGTAGCGATGGTTATTTTTACTGTTATTTAATTCACAGGAATTCTTTCTTGTTAAAGAAATCCATATATAGCTCATATCGCTGCAGAAATTCATAAGAAAGAGGGGTTTAATTAAGCTATGAAAGATAGGCTAACTAAATGGCGTCTTTTATCAGTCTTTGCCGTGTTGGCACTCGTGTTGTCAGGCTGTGGTGAACCATTCCTTTCCACGCTCAAACCTGCCGGAGAAGTGGCTAAACAGCAATATGATCTGATGATTTTAAGCACAATCATCATGATAGGGGTTATTGTTGTAGTTACTGTCATTTTCGTTCTTGCCATTACTCGCTTCCGCCGGAAAAAAGGTGACGAAAACAAAATTCCTAAGCAAGTGGAAGGAAGTCATTTGCTTGAAATCATTTGGACAGTTATTCCTATTATCCTTTTGCTGATCCTTGCTGTGCCGACTGTTGCAGCTACATTTGAACAGGCTAATGTAAAGGAAATGGATAAGAAGCCAAATAAAGACGGAGTGCGTGATGCACTTGTTGTTAACGTACGTGCAAATCTTTACTGGTGGGAGTTTGAATATCCTGACTATAAAGTGATCACGTCTCAGGAACTGGTCGTTCCAACAGATCAAAAGGTATATTTTAATTTGATTTCATCTGATGTAAAGCATTCATTCTGGATTCCTGCTGCGGGAGGAAAAATGGATACGAACACAGATAACGTGAACAAATTTTGGCTGGAATTTGATGGCGATAAAGCGCAAGAAGCCAATAACTTGTTCTATGGAAAATGTGCGGAGCTTTGCGGACCGTCCCATGCTTTGATGGACTTCAAAGTGGAAACAAAATCACAAGATGATTTCAAAAATTGGTTGAGCGCTATGCAATCTGCTAAGGCAGCTACGCCAACTGATACAGCTGCAGCGCAAGGTCAAAAACTCTTTGAACAAAATTGCTTAAGCTGTCACGCAACAAGCCCTGACGACGCACGTCCAGAGCAAGCTAGACTTGCACCGAACTTAGCTACATTCGGTGAGCGTTCACGTGTTGCCGGAATATTGGATCATAACGAAGAAGAGTTGAAAAACTGGATTCGTAATCCTGAAAAGTATAAGCCGGGCAATAAGATGTCAGGTACTTATAAACAATTGAATGAGCAAGAACTTGATCAATTAGCAGCATACTTGATGAGCTTAAAAGTAGAAGAACAATAAGGATTAGAAAAAGAAGGAGGTAAAACCGTTGAGTACCATTGCACAAAAACGAGGTTTCGCAAGTACGGTATGGGACTATTTAACAACAGTCGATCATAAGAAAATTGCGATTCTTTATTTAATCGCGGGTGGAATCTTTTTCCTAATGGGCGGTATAGAGGCAATGATGATACGGGCTCAGCTGGCTGTACCAAATAATGACTTTGTCAGCGCAGGCTTGTACAATGAATTGCTTACTATGCACGGCACAACAATGATTTTCTTAGCAGCGATGCCTTTGCTGCTCGGCTTTATGAATGCTGTTATGCCGCTGCAAATTGGAGCGCGTGACGTAGCATTCCCGTTTATTAATGCACTTGGTTTTTGGCTATTTTTCTTCGGAGGATTATTCTTAAACTTATCATGGTTTCTAGGCGGAGCTCCTGATGCAGGCTGGACTTCATACGCCTCTTTATCACTTGCTTCAGAAGGCCATGGAATTGATTTTTATGCTTTGGGGTTACAGATCTCAGGGTTTGGTACGTTAATGGGGGGGATTAACTTCCTCGTTACGATCATTAACATGCGCGCTCCTGGCATGACTTATATGAGAATGCCATTGTTTACATGGACAACATTTGTTGCTTCTGCATTAATTTTATTCGCGTTTCCTCCACTGACTGCTTCAATCTTTATGTTAACGTTCGACCGTATGTTCGGCGCTAACTTCTTTAACGTAGCAGCAGGGGGTAATACAATTATCTGGGAGCATTTCTTCTGGATCTTCGGACATCCGGAAGTATACATTTTGATTTTACCGGCTTTCGGTATTTTCTCGGAAATTTTTTCAACGTTCTCAAGAAAACGCCTGTTTGGATATTCATCCATGGTATTCGCAACCGTATTAATCGGATTCCTAGGATTCATGGTATGGGCCCACCATATGTTTACAGTGGGACTTGGCCCGGTAGCAAACGCTATTTTCGCAGTTGCGACAATGGCTATTGCGGTACCTACAGGTATTAAGATCTTTAACTGGCTTCTCACCATTTGGGGAGGAAGCATTAAATTTACTGTACCGATGCTTTACGCTGTTGCCTTCATTCCGTCTTTCGTAGCTGGTGGGGTAACAGGAATTATGCAGGCCGTAGCGCCAGCAGATTATCAGTATCATGATACTTACTTTATCGTTGCGCATTTCCACTACGTTATCGTTGGTGGGGTAGTATTTGCTCTGTTAGCTGGAGTACATTTCTATTGGCCAAAAATGTTTGGAACCATGCTAAGTGAAAAAATCGGGAAATTTACGTTTGTCTTTTTCTTTATTGGTTTCCACTTAACATTCTTTATCCAGCACTTCCTTGGTCTAATGGGGATGCCTCGTCGCGTGTGGACGTTCCTTCCGGGTCAAGGACTTGATACTGGAAACCTAGTCAGTTCCATTGGAGCGGCTTTCATGGCAATCTCTGTTATTTCATTGTTAGTGAATGTAGTAATCACTTCTGTCAAAAATGAAAGAGTGGGCAATGATCCATGGGGAGATGGCCGTACGTTAGAATGGGCAATCCCTTCACCGCCTCCATTCTATAACTTTAAGCAATTGCCACTCGTACGTGGTCTGGATGCTTATTGGCTAGAGAAGATGGAAGGCAAACAAACGTTAACACCGGCTGAGCCAATTGGTGATATCCATATGCCAAACGGTTCATTTACACCGTTTGTGATCTCTCTTGGCTTATTCATTGCTGCTTTTGGAGCTATGTACCATGTAGATGATAAAGCATGGGCAATTCCAGTATTAATTGGTGGATTAGTGATCACTTTTGGTGCGATGATCTATCGTTCAATTAAAGACGATCATGGCTTCCATATTCATAAAGAAGATTTAATTGAGGAAAATGATGATAAGGGGGTTAAGGCGTAATGCAAGCTGAAGAAAAATACACACCCCAAACATGGCCTGAATCACCTGAAAAAGCAACCCTTGAAGGCAAAAACAAATTTTTAGGTTTCTGGTTATTCCTAGGCGGAGAGACGGTATTGTTTGCCTCTCTCTTCGCTACCTACATTGCATTGAAAGATAAGGTACCGAGCCCAGATCATATGCTGGCAAAAGATTTATTTGAACTGCCATTGGTATTCGTCATGACAATGCTCTTGTTAACAAGCTCATTAACAAGCGTATATGCCATGTACCATATGAAAAACTACAGCTTTAAGAAAATGCAGCTTTGGCTGTTAATTACGGTTATTCTTGGCCTTGGTTTCCTAGGCTGTGAACTTTACGAGTTCCATCATTACTATACTGAATACAACCATACGTTTACTAGCAGTGCATTTGGCTCCGCTTTTTACACGTTAACTGGTTTCCATGGTGCCCACGTTATCTTTGGATTAGTGTGGATCACTTTGTTAATGGTTCGGAATGCAGGCCGTGGATTGAATCTTTACAATGCGCCTAAATTTTACTTGGCAAGCCTTTATTGGCACTTTATCGACGTTGTATGGGTATTTATCTTTACGGTAGTATACTTAATGGGAATGGTGGGATAATTGATGGTAAATAATCAATCGAATTCAAACAACCCAAGACTCAGTTATGATTACCGCCGCAAAAAGAATGCAGAAGGTATGAGAATTCAGGTAGCAACATTTACCTTAATGATCTTTTTCACTGTTGTTTCTTTTGTAGCAGTAGGAGCAGATTTCTCTAAATGGTTTGTCATTCCATTTATTCTACTCTTGGCAGTAGTACAAGTGGGCTTCCAGCTTTATTATTTCATGCATATGAGTGAGAAGGGCCATGAAGCACCATCCCTGTTTATGTGGTCAGGTGTTACAGTTGCCTTCTTGACCATATTAGCTTTTATGACAATCATTTGGTGGTAATTGTTCGCAAGCGTTAAGGTTTGCAAATTCTTATCGTTACACAAAAGCCGGCTCTTTTTAGAGCCGGCTTTTTTTGTGATCGATCAGCTTTATCGCGTTGTCATGAACTTGTCAATTCGGAACATTGCTAGGGAAAATAGGGAACGTTATAATGTAAGCAGGGCATTGAATATGATATCGAGGTGAAAGGGAATGCCGATTAGTATCTTTGGATCTCAAGCGCTATGGAGTCCTTATTTTCTCGTGCTGTTAATATTGCTAACCGTCCTTTACTTCTTAGGAACAATGAAATGGAGAAGTAAGTTCGAAGGCAAGGAGCCGTTGATGAAACATCAGGCCGCTTTATTTGTGACAGCCATGGTAGTGTTGTATGCAGTGAAGGGTTCGCCAATTGATCTGTTAGGTCATATTATGTTTACGTATCATATGATTCAGATGGCCGTTCTTTATTTGGTGGTTGTTCCTCTATTTTTAAGAGGTGTTCCTTGGTGGGTATGGAAAAAAATAATTGATCATCGTATGGTCAAGCCCGTCTTTAACTTTTTCACAAAGCCGCTGATCGCTTTAATTTTGTTTAACGGTCTATTTTCAATTTATCATTTGCCAATCGTTTTTGATTATATTAAGATGAGCATGCTTCTCCATAGTTTGTACACGATTGGATTGTTTGTTTTTGCTCTCTTTATGTGGTGGCCATTAGTAAATGACATGCCAGAAGGTAGAAAATTGAGCGGTCTTAAGAAAGTGGGCTATATTTTCGCTGATGGGATTCTATTGACACCTGCATGCGGGCTGATTATATTTGCTTCTGCTCCAGTATACGCTACTTACAGCGATGCAGGTGCTTGGCTTCAAGCAATGGAGCTTTGTGTCCCAACTTCTACTCTGCAAGGATTGAGCCTAAGTGGCCCTGAGCTTTTCTCGAGTATGCCTGTGATGGAAGACCAACAGCTTGGTGGAGTCATCATGAAAATCATTCAAGAGATTGTGTACGGCTGTATGCTTGCCTTCGTATTTTTTGAGTGGGTTCGCAAGGAGAAAGAAGAAACTGAGGAAATGAGTGCTTCTGCTTTGATGAATCATCAGGCAGATTACACAAAATAATGGTGGAAAGGAAAGGGAAACCTTCCTTTCCTTTTCCTGCATAGTTATCTGAAAGATTACAAATGGGAGAGAGGAATAAAGATGTCACTACCTATTTTGCCCACAATTAGCACAACCTTTATCGTGTTAAGCGCAATTACCGTTGCCATTGGATGGGCGCAAATAAAACAAAGAAAAATCGAGCAGCACAAAAAAACAATGCTTTTGGCCGCTGTTTTTGCTATTGTTTTTTTTGTTATTTATGCTAGCCGAACGGTTTTTATCGGCAACACAGCTTTTGGCGGTCCGGAAGATATTAAGATTTACTACACCATCTTTTTAATTTTTCATATCACATTAGCCACTGTGGGAGCTGTCTTAGGAATTATCACTATTATTTTAGGGCTGAAAAATAATCTAGAAAAACATAGAAAACTTGGACCAATTACGAGCATTATTTGGTTTTTTACAGCTATAACTGGCGTAGCCGTTTATTTGCTGCTGTATGTATTTTATAAAGGTGGAGAAACAACTTCAGTTATTAAAGCTATTCTTGGGTTTTAAAGGAAAGAAAAAGCGCATGAAATGATTCATGCGCTTTTTAGATTATTAAAAAGTGAACTGTTCCACTTCGTTTTTAAGATCACTTAGAATTTTTTCACATGTTTCCACTAGAGATGCTGGGAAGTTTTCATCTTCTCCGTATTCTACACCGTGTGGATAATAATATTTACCAAGTACAGGAGACATTAATTGGATAGTTGCATCCGAGGAACCAACATCACCTTCAACAGCATATCCAAAAACACGTAGATAGTATGTACCTTCTTTAAGATCAAACCTGCGGTCGAACGTAACCCGTTCGTAATCCCATTGTCCTGCAAGAACTAGTTTGTGTGACCGACAGATATAGTTCAATCGATCAAAATCAATCCGTAAATTCTCTAAACCCGTATTTTCAAATTTCATGAAAAATCCCTCCTGAATATCTTAGCGTACCTCTAATCTATTTCCGCGCTTTTAATCTACCGCTCCAATAATAATAATAGTCGAAAAAAGTGTTTCTTGCAATGAAATGAGGAGAAACAGACAAATCTTTTCCACCAAATAATGGAGCAATTTCATAGAAAATAGCAGAATATTTTTTAAATTATTTGCAGTGAGTGATACAAGATGAGCATAGTGTTATAATGTGAGTAATATATGGCAATAATGCCTGCACAGGAACAAAAAAGGGGGGAGTCTTCTGCGATCAGTCATCAGAATTCTGGTGGTAATGTCTATCATTTTAATAGGCGGAATTTATTTTAACCAGGCGAGAGAAGAAAATGAAGTCCTGCACAATTCCGCTACAACCAATCCTGCAAAACATGACATGAATATGCAAAAGGAATTGGAAGATAGAAATAAGCCAGTCCGAGCGGTGGAAAAGCCAGCATCCGGCGCTGGATTTTATATTGGGAAAGAGTCGGCGTTATTAAGAAAAGCCATGGGAGAACCTATTCGCAAAGATCCTTCCGCCTACGGGTATGAATGGTGGATTTATAATAGCAATCATCAATATGTACAATTTGGTGTGGAGAATAATCAAGTAGTCACAGCCTATGCCGCTGGCGACACGGACGTTTCTCCATTTAAAATGGATCAGCCTGCCAAAGATCTTTTTCAAATGTATGACCTTCGCATGGATATAGTGGTTGAGAATAATTCTGGTACTTATCGTTTTGAGTTGTCAGAAGAAGATTATAATATGAGACCAATGGTTAAGGTTGGAGATATATATGCCCAGTTGTATATGGATAAATTCTCTGGTACGTTGTCTAGCGTGCGTTACTTAACGAGGGATTACTTAATTAAACAAAGGCCCTATGAGATGGTGTATAGAGGAGAATTGCCAGCCGATCCGGAGCTCTCTGACTCTGCATGGCAGCAGATTGAAAACGGGAGTGAAAAGCAAATATTTGATCTTACCAATATTATTAGAGAGAAGCATAACTTAAATGGATTGTCATGGGATGAAGAAACAGCTAAAGTAGCAAAACAGCATAGTAAAGAAATGTATGATAAACAATATTTTGCTCATGAATCTCCTTCCTCAGGAGATCTGGGGGATCGGCTGAAAGAAGCTAAGATTGACTATGAGCTCGCTGGCGAAAATATAGCAGCGAATTATACAGATGGACCGTCTGCTGTAGAAGGATGGCTAAATTCCAAAGGGCATCGAGAAGCTTTACTACAAAAAGAATTTACATCTCTAGGCGTAGGTGTTTACCAGAAATATTATACTCAAAATTTTATTGCCAAATAATTAAAAAAGCAGCTGTTCTAGCAAACAGCTGCTTTTTTAATTATTTTTTCTTTAAGAGGAAAAAGGTACCCGTTGCATGGGCTACTTTTTTTCCATCTGCTCTCAAAGCTTCTCCCTCTACAACGATTGTTTTTGAGCCTTTGTGCAGCACGCGAGCTTTTACAGTAAGTTCATCGCCTGTTCCGGGAGCAATGTAATGAATATTTAAGTTAGACGTAACGGTTGCATAGCCTTCAGGAGTGGCGGTGTAGGCAGCTGAACCCATAGCTGAATCCAATACCGTAGCCGTCACCCCTCCATGGACAATATTGAGAGAGTTATTCGACAAGTCAGTAATTGGCATCCGGACGACACATTCATTCTCCTCGATTTCTCTCTCTAATTGAAACAGTCTTCCTATGTAAGTACCGTTTCCTTCTCTTTTCTCCAAATAGCCTTTCAGCAGTTGCTCCAATACCTCTAGATCTTTTTTGGTTGCTTTCTCCAGACTTTGTTCAATCAACGAGTAAATTTTTTCTTTCATTTAAATTTCTCCCTTTCTCCCCGGTTTATCTATCAGAAAGGCTAAAGAACGCCCCTTCAGCCGGTATGTCTTCTGCCTGCCATCCAAGGCATCCAACTCTGTTTTTATTATCATATCACTTTTTGCAAATATAAACATTTCTTCACTTTTTGGCGGTTGTTCCATAATGTATTAGTAGCAAATCAGTTGGGCGGGGATACGGAGGGGAAATAGTTGTTACATCCACGAGTAAAGGAGTTCAAAGAGTTTATGGAGGAGAGGCCGGATTTAAGGCGGATGGTGCGGAAGCGGAGTGTTACATTACAGGAGCTTTTTGAGGAGTGGCATTTATCAGGAACTGTCACCTTCAAGGAAGAAGAGGACAGTCGCAATAAATCGGAAACAAATTTTCAGTCAGCGGACTGGACAGTTAAATTAGCAAAAGTGCTGTCTTTATTTGAAGGGATGAAATGGAGCAATATTTTATCCGACGTACAAGGAATGTTAGAGATGGCACAAATTTATTTAGCTGATTTAGCAGAACAGCAAAAAGAGAAAAAATAAATAAAATGAGCTCATACGTTTACAGGAGGGATAGGATGAGACAGGAGATTATGGAAAAAATAAGAACAAATAAAGAATGGCGCAATTATTTACGAAAAGAACCGTCCTGGTACCGGCTGTTAAGTCGCAATCCTTATCAAATAGAGGAATTTGAAAGGGCCAGTCTACAATTTTACAAAAAGACTTTCCCTGATCGGTTAGGCCGTTTAAACGATGGAATACAGATGGCTTCGGCTTTAATGTATATGATGCAATCGCAATTCTTTCAACCTGCACCTCAAGCAGCCCCCCAACCTGAAGAAGCGTCCGAGACAGCGGAGCAGCCAGAAGGAGCGGCGGAACAGACGGGAGAAATGAGCGGAAACGAGCAATAAAAATCGCCGAATATGCACACACTACCTGAAAAGGAGTGTGGGCAATGAAGTGGTTAATCGTCATTTTTACAATGATTACCTTGTCAGGATGCAGAACAAATATTCCTGAACCAGAGGCAATTTCTCCCTCTGCTTCAATAGGAGAAGCAGAGGCCCAGACAACTGAGAAAACTTGGACTGTGAGGCATTTATTAAGAGGGAATAACGTATTTGTCGAATTAATTGTGCCTGGTGTTTCTTTCTCAAATAATGGGACAAATTCACAACAGAAGGGGCAGGTGTCTGTTTACGTGAATGGCCAACATTATCAAACCTATCATACTGCTGCTTTTATTGTAAAAGGGTTGCATTCAGGCAGCCATCAAATAGAGATTAAATTAACCGATGAAGCGAATCGTCCGCTCGGTTATGAAAAATCGTTTGCTGTATCCATTCCGTAAATAGTTTTATTTAACAGATAATATGTTAAAATAGGGAATGGAGGTGGGCTAAATGCTTACAGCTACAATTGAAAAGATTAAAACTGTAGAACAAGCTGAGGAGCTTGCACATATGATTCTTAAATCGGAGGTAGCTCAACATTATCAGTCATGCTACTTTCTTTTATATACAAACCCTGTCACAAAAGAAAAAATCAATCGGTTTAGCCGGCTGAAAGATCAATATGAAGAAGTACAACGATTTGGACGTTATCATCCGGATTATAGCAGGGTCATGAAAGAAGTGAGGGAAGCAAAGAGAGAAATGGATTTAGATGAAAATGTCGCTGCTTTCCGGGTGGCTGAAAATGAATTACAAGTCTTGCTTGATGAAATTAGCGTCGTAATTGGCCGGGCTGTATCAGAAGGAATTAAAGTTCCAACAGGCAATCCATTTTTCTCATCGGGCTCTAGTTGTGGTGGCGGCTGTGGTTCTGGCTCAAGCTGCGGCTGCTCCGCTTAATAGCCGGCTGTTTATCTCTATAAGCGGACTTGCTCTTAGGCAAGGGGAATGATCTATTCGCAATCGAGTGCCGACCAAGCAACCTTTTGCGTTTTTATCACATTGATTCAGAGGGAGATATTATGTTTATTGATCGACAAGCTGTCATTGTCTGGCTTCACAATACAAAGCCAGTCAAATCGTTGCGAAAATATGGGAATGTTCATTACGTATCGAAGCGCATGAAATACGCGGTAGTTTATTGTAATCAGGATGAAATTGAAGAAATGACGGAAAGATTGAATTCATTATCGTTTGTTAAGAAAGTGGAGCCATCTTTTAAGCCGTTTTTGAAAACAGAGTATGAAAACTCAAAACCCGATAAAGCAAAAGAATATGATTACAAAATCGGCGTATAAAAAAGCAGGGGACTCCCCTGCTTTTTGTTTTTATCGGCCTAGCGGTGCAAGAAGATGGTTGAGCCGCAGAATACCGATCAGGTGCTGGAAGTAAAGCTCCGTCTCTGCAAAAGCAGAGGAAGGTTTTACATCCATTTCTATAAGGGGCCGATTTAACGATTCAGCCGTCTCCTTAAATAGATCAAAGCGCTTGTTTGGCGTGCTGTGCGGGTAAGGAATCCCTTCACGGCATATGTAAATAGGCTGGAAATCCCCCGGGTCTGTTGGTGAAAGAACCACTGCCAGAGAAGTCATCTGGCGACATTCCTCTGATGAGTGGAAAGCAATCATATGTGTAAGGCGATGGTGATTATTACGGACAATTTCAAGAAGCTCATATACATCTGAATATCCTTCTCCAAGTTCGATAAATCGCTGAACCAAGCTAAAACCTCCATTTCTGTAATAGGGACTGATGAAAGCCTTCTTATTGTACCTTTACAGGGAGAGAAGCTCAAGTTGCAAAAAGAGCGCACTAACTTATATGCTGGGCTATCTAACATTCCGATTTGAAAAAAGATTACTCCAAACGAAAGTAGTTTCTCAAGTGAAAAGGATAATTTTGTAGGTAAGTTAATCAGGTTGATGAAAAGCGGAAAGCATGCTGCTTCCTTCATTCATTGTTCATTTATATTTTTCATTAATAGGTTAAGTTCTTCTTCCAATGATGTGCCATTTCTTTTTTGAGAAATCTCGAAAGGTTTGTTGTAAAGACAGGCGTGTTTCAAAGCCAGAAATCCATCAAGCGGAAATGTATCGTTTTGCCATTCTTGGCGATACCCTAAAATACCCCGTTGTTTTATTATCCGATCTAACTCTTTTACTATACAAAAAACAAACTCATCAAAGTTACACTTTGCCTTTAACACTTCTCTAGGCAAATCTGTATTCTTTATTCTATCTACAAGTGGATTTTGAATTTCTGTAATTATAATTTCTAAGTCTTCAAAATCGCGCTTGAATTCCCAACGCAATAAAAAAGGGCCGGTCTGCCACTCAATACCGCCATTCCTTTTATGAAAAGCCCCTTCTTTCCAACTTAGTTTACACAAAGGATGAACAGAGGCTAAATATGTAACCAGATCACCAAGAGCGTCTGAATGAAAAGTAGGGTAAAACTCAAGCCTTTGATCATTAATTTCCAGTACACATGTGGCACTGCCACTTTTAATGTTTGTATAGGCAAATTTCAAGTTAGGTCACCTCATTATTTATACAGTAGTCTTACATGTATTTCTTTAACCTAATAAAGAAACCCTTCTTTCTTCTGCATGCAATGGCAAGTAAACGACTACAATATGTGCTGCGTACATAAAACTGTAGATTTTCGGCTGTTTACAGGACTAATTTGCTATTTTATAATTGGGTTGAATTAACTAGAGAAGGCGAGAATTATATGCTAAAAAAATCCGTGTTGTTTATCTTTTTTTTGATAGTTATTTCTGGAACCGTACTGCTTATTCAATGGATAGGCTATGAAAAAACGTCTATGGCCTCTCAAGAAGCAAGAGTAGATCAGGAAATTCATGTAGAGCATAAAGAGGCAGGATTGTTTGTTAAACATACATTTACACGTTTAAAAGCGGAGGAACCTTTGTCTATCATCATGCCGCCTAATGCTTTAAAGGCGTCCTATAACAAGAAGGAAGGAAAATGTTCTTTTAGGGGACAAAGTGCCAATATCATTCCAGCAGGAGAAACGTTCTCGATTACTTACTCAGTGAAGCTCCCTTCCTTTGGAACGACCCTTCTATTATCCGACTGGTCGATTAAATTAAAGGAAGCAAACGCAGAGAATACAATCATCCACTTTACAGAGGAACAAATGAGAGAAGGTATGTGGTTTTCAGGCTTGGGATCTTCGAAGATGAAGAAGCTAGACTTGATTGATTATTATCTATTTCAAGGAAAAGGCCAGCCCGGAGCGTTGTATTGGCAACTAAAACCATTAAAACAATGGAAAAATGAGAAGCTCGTTGTTTATGGAGAGTCTGAAAGCGGGCTTGATCATCATCAGCTTGATCTTATAGGAAAATCATTGGTTGATGGGGCCACCATTATTTTTACAGGTCAACATCCTTCTTATCTGTCCGACCGCTTGATCATAGTAAAGGACAATCAACAGCTTTCTCGGCTGGCAGAAAGTTTTATCACGAGCGAAGTGGGGCAGAACTATCATTTTAAAGAAAGCGAGGAGTGGCTTGCATTTTTAATTGCTTCTTATAAGATTGGCCGACCGACTGGCTCTGAAAAAATAAGAAGAATGTATAATCAGTTAAATGAGCAATTGACAGAGGAGGAGGAGGCCCAGTGGAAAAAGCAACTTTTCGGTTTAACGAAAGAGCCAATTACAGCTGAGCAGCTGGATAACATTCTTTCAGAGGTGAAAGGAGCTAATACAGCTTTTTTCGTGAAAAATAAAAATGAAAACAAGCCTCTTCAATCATTATTTTTTTATGATTCCCGCTCAATCGAAGTAAATGGGTCTGAAACTGAGATGCAAGCAATTGTTCAGAACGGTCAATTGTTTTTCCCACTCATTGAAACACTTCAGTCGCTTGGATACGAGGTGAAAAATTTAACAGGTGAAAAATCGTTGCTCGTTAAACGAAAGTATAACACATACCGTTTTTATCCTAGCCAACACCGCTTTATCTTAAACGAAGAGAAGTATGGGTTATATGAAAATGCCTTGCAAACATATGAAGGTCGGCTTTACATTAATCAAAAGTGGCTGCAAAAAATATTTTTAGTAGAAGTACAAAATAAACAGAGCATCTATATTCAGGATCTTGATCTATAAAAAATGCCCTGCTGAACTGTTCAGCAGGGCCCTTCTATGTCTATAGTAGACAGAAGGCAAAGGGAGAGGAGAAACTGGAGAAAGAACTCATGGGGAATATAAGTCTTCTCCGTGATCGACAACATCCCGAGTGATGTTGTTATTAGTAGTATGAACCATTTGGGAAGGTTTTAAACGTTATTTATTAGAAAATATGCAGGATAATTATCAAAGAAACCTGCTGGATTCACCTAATGAGTTATGGTAACATGAGAAAGAAAATCTTTGTGAATGGTGAATATATATATGAGAGTCATATCAGGGACGCAAAAAGGCATGCCGTTAAAAGCTGTTCCAGGGAACAGCACTCGGCCGACAACTGATAAAGTAAAAGAATCGATCTTTAATATGATCGGCCCTTATTTTTCAAGTGGCATCGGCCTTGATCTCTATGCCGGTAGCGGCGGTCTTGGAATAGAAGCATTGAGCAGGGGCTTTTCGAAAATGATCTTTGTTGATAGAGATATGAAAGCGATTCAAACTGTAAAGGCCAATTTAGCTGTTTGCCGTTTTTCCGATCAGAGCGAAGTGTACAGAAATGATGCAGAACGGGCACTGAAGGCAGTTGCCAAACGGGGTCTTGTTTTTGATGGTATTTTTTTAGACCCTCCCTATGCAAAGCAGCAATTAGAACGTTTGTTAAAGCGGATTGATGAGCAAGAACTGCTGGAGCAAAATGGTTTTATCGTATGTGAGCATGGTTCTGACCATACCTTGTCAGAGGAGATCGGCAGACTGCGACAGGTGAGAATGGAAACATATGGCATTATCCGCGTGTCAATTTTTAAATGGGGGAAAGAATAAAGGGGGAGTATCAATGGCAAGCATTGCCGTTTGTCCGGGCAGCTTTGATCCGATCACGAATGGACATTTAGATATTATTCAAAGAGGCGCTAAGATCTTTGATAAAGTATATGTAGTTGTATTAAGCAATTCATCTAAAAAACCGTTATTCTCTGTTGAGGAACGAAAAGAATTAATTAGTGAAGTGACCAAACATCTGCCAAACGTAGAAGTAGATAGCTATAACGGATTGCTGGTAGATTATGCAAAAGAAAGAGAAGCAAAGGCAATCCTGCGTGGGCTGCGAGCAGTTTCAGATTTTGAATATGAAATGCAAATCACTTCTATGAACAGGGTACTCGATGAAAGCCTGGAAACATTTTTCATGATGACTAACAGTCAATATTCCTTTCTTAGCTCCAGCATCGTAAAGGAAGTGGCGAAATACAATGCCGATATTTCCGATTTGGTGCCGCCAGCTGTGGAAGCAGCTTTAAAAGGTAAGAGAAAAAGTAAATAAACGTTATAAGACGGTTGAATATATTCAGACGGAAAAACACCCTCACTTAACAGAGGGTGTTTTTCTAATTATTTCTTAGCAGTGGCATAATAAAAGAATAGATAAGCGATCAGCATCCCAATAGTGAAAATCGGCCCAATTTGCTGTAAATAAAGCAACAGTTTCTCCCAGATTGTTTTTTCATAAAGAAAAACAGGTATAGCAGGCTGAGTAACTTCGGGATTGAAAGATTGCTCATACACCGGCTTCCATAAGAGGAAGGCAAAAATGGCTGCATATATGCCATGAAGAAAGCGAGCAAATAAAAATTGCCGAAAGCGTATATCTGTATCTGCCAGAATACTGGCTACCTGGGCATGGACACTAAGGCCACTGAAGGCGAGAACGAAGCTGACAACAATTACCTGCTCCATCAGATTAGCAGGTTGGACTTGACTGATCATTTGGCTGCCGAGGGTGATTTCGAATAAGCCGGCGATAAAAGGCACACTCAACTCAGACGGCAAGTGAAGAAAGGACAGAAGTTGAGCTGCTCCTGTTGCAAGAAAAGAAGTAATATTCATATGAAAAAGAATCTTATTGAGTACGGAAAAAAGAATAATAAATCCGCCGATCATAAGCAACGTATGAATGGAAGAGAGAACGGCATCCCCCATCAGCTTTCCAATGGGTCGTTGATCTTGGCTTCGGGCTTTGTGCATGGCAGCAAAAGCCGAAGAGACTGAAAAGGAAGAAGAGGAATCTGTTTTTTTCTCGTTTTTTGCTCCGTAAAATCTCATGGTTAGCCCTACAAAAAAGTTTCCCCCATAATGAGCAGCGGCCAGCAGAAGCCCTAAATGAGAATTATAGAAGAAGCCGACTGAAACGGCTCCGAAAATGAAAAGAGGATTGGATGAGTTGGTGAAACAAACGAGACGTTCTGCTTCAAGCTGGGACAGTTCGCCGTTTTGTCGAAGGCGTGCCGCCAACTTTGCACCGGATGGAAAGCCTGAAGCCATCGCCATCGCCCATACAAATCCGCCCGCTCCAGGCACCCTGAAAAGTGGGCGCATAAGCGGCTCCAGCAAAACACCGATAAGATTGACGACCCCGAGGCCAATCATCATTTCAGAAACGATGAAAAAGGGAAGTAGCGAAGGAAAGACGATTTCCCACCACATATTTAATCCTCGAATGGATGCTTCAAATGAAATTTCGGGAAAGATAATTAATGAACCAGCAAAAGCCGTAACGCCCATAGCTAAAAGAATGGTTTTTACCTGGGTAGACGTCAACTATTCATACCTCCTGTTCTTCAAAAGCCAGGCTCTATTCTAGGATTCGTTTGATGTTTCAGGTAAAATAGCATTAGTGAGCAGATGGATAGGAGTCTGGAAATAATAAAGAAACTTGTCCTGTTTTTAATCAATATACTCATACAATCGAGAAATAGACCATAGCTTAAAAGAGAAATCTGCACACGGGAGGGAATACATTGACTCGTCCGAAAATAGGTGTGGCTCTGGGAGCAGGAGGGGCGAGAGGCTTTGCTCACATTGGCGTATTAAAGGCACTTAAGAAAGCCGACATTCCCATTGATATGATTGCTGGTAGCAGCATGGGTTCTTTTGTGGCCGCTTTATATGGGACTGGCCACGATATGGAGCAGCTTCATAAGCTTTCTACAGCATTTCGCAGAAAATATTTTCTGGATTTTATGATTCCTAAAATGGGTTTTATCGCTGGGAAAAAGATAAAAAATTTTATCCGATTGTTTACTCATGGAAAAAATATTGAAGATTTAAAAATTCCGGTAGCCATTGTAGCAACTGACATTAAAAATGCCGAAAAAGTCGTCTTTAAAAAAGGACCGGTTGCGGATGCTGTTCGAGCCAGCATTGCCATTCCCGGTATTTTTGTCCCGGAAAAAGTAAACGGCCGTCTGCTTGTGGATGGCGGTGTTATTGATCGGGTACCCGTGTCTGTTGTTAAAGAAATGGGAGCCGATATTATTGTTGGGGTTGATGTATCATCTGTAAAAAAGAGCGCTGAAATTCAAACAATTTTCGATGTCATTATGCAAAGCATTGATATTTTGCAAATGGAGATTGTAGCCAATCGCCAGACTGCTTCTCACGTAATGATTCGCCCGCCTGTGGATATGTATAGCTCGAAAGCTTTTACTCATATTGATGAGATCATCACTGCAGGCGAAGAAGAAACCCAACGGCGAATACCGGAAATTATAGCAGAGATGGAACACTGGAAGGAGAAGCCGCATGAGAAATAAACGCACGAGAAATAAATGGCTGCCGCTTGTTTATGTTTTGGTACTTTTGTTAATTGGAGCGTCTTTTATCAATTTACCTTATTATGTGATGAAACCAGGGGAGGCCCATGAATTAAAACCAATCGTCGAGGTAGCTGGAGGGGAAAAAGATCCTGGCACCTTGATGCTCACGACGATTAAAATGGGAGAGGCAAACTACCTTTCCTACGCGATTGCTTCACTTCGTGATTATGAGGAGATCGTGCCTGTTGAAGAGGTGCGCAGTCCACATGAAACGAATGATGAATACAACGTCCGCCAGCAATATTTAATGACCAATTCACAGCAAAATGCGATTACTGTGGCGTTTGACGCAGCGAAGAAGCCCTATCATTTTCTCTATCAAGGAGTGTATGTGTTAAACGTGTTTCCGGGGATGCCAGCAGAAGGGGTACTGCAGGCGGGCGACCGTATCATTGCTATAGATGGCAAGGCGTTTAAATCTTCTCAGATGTTCACCGACTATATCCAGACGAAGCGGCCTGGCGAGAAAGTAACGATTACATTTATTCGAAATAAGGAAAAGTTGGAGAAAGATATTGCACTCAAAAAGTTTGAAGGAAATAATAAGAAAACAGGGATTGGCATTGGACTGACAGATCAAAAAAAATTAATCAGCACTCCAAAAGTAAAATTAAAAGCCGAGTCTATAGGTGGCCCGTCTGCTGGTTTAATGTTCAGTCTTGAAATATACAATCAGCTCGTAAAAGAAGACATAGCTAAAGGCAGAAAAATTGCCGGTACTGGAACGATTGCACCCGATGGAACAGTGGGAAGAATCGGAGGGATTGCTCAAAAAGTGGTTGCGGCCGATCGAGCAGGCGCAGAAATCTTCCTGGCACCAGACGATGAAATTTCACCTGAATTAAAAAAGCAAGTGCCTGGCATTGTATCTAACTATAAAGAGGCATTGCGCACCGCTAAAGATATTGGAACAAAAATGAAGATCGTACCCGTGCATACATTTGATGAGGCGTTACATTATTTGCTTACAGAAACATAAAATGAAAAGTTCCTTAAAGAAAGGTCTTTAAGGAACTTTTTATAAGCTTAAGGCAAAATTACTGGATGTTCGTTAAATTCGCTGTGAAGAAGGGAATGAGAAGAGCAGGCGGACAAGCCTAATGCATAAATTTCGGTTGCTTTTAAGTCAAGAGCAAGCATTTCTTTGAAGGCAGCTGGCTTAGTAATTAGCGGAAGAGACATACTCTTTTTTATTTTGCTCAGATAGGTGCGTCCCTGTTTGTTCATTCCGAGGAGACGAACATATCGTACTGCCTCCATAGCTGTTGCCATTTCTTCTTTTGAGACATGCAATAAAATGTGGACAAGGGCACGCTGTATTCGTGTCCAGGTATACCGTTTTGTTTTAACCGCCTGCATAAATTCAGTAAAATTAGTCGCTTGGCGAGCTGTCTCTTTTAAACGATATTCAATTCCTTCTGAGACATCATACATTTGTGCCAGTTCTTCTGTGGAGCTGGATAACAGACGATACTGAAGGAGCGGCCAGTACATGTTCCACTCATGAAAATGGCTATAGGTGTTTAAATAGCGATGTAATTCATCAAATGTAGTGGCGGGAACATACGGTTTAATCGTCTGAAGCTGGCCTTGCTGTTCAGCAATAGCCTTGCGAATGCCAGTGGCGCTCGCAATGGACTGGTTCCCCAATGTAGCCTCGTGAAAATCGGCTTGCTGGCGTTTAATGGTAAGCGGCTCCATTGGCTGCGAAAGGATTTTGTTTGCCCGCACATAATGAAACCCCAGAATGTTGTTAGGCTTCGATAAGTCGAGCGGCAGCTGCTGGCCAAAGAAGGACTCTCTTGCCAAGGTCTGCGCCTTGGGGAAGCTAAAACCCTCATTCATGTATTTACGAACGAGCGGATTAAGCTGCTCAGCAGACTCTTCCATTCGATGGATTGTCTCTACAAAAGGAGCAAGCTGCCCATTTTCACTGCCAAAGCAAAATGAATCACAAAACAGTTCATGGAGAATCGAAATGGCTCCTTTAGCGAAATATTCCGCTTTTTGAACCGAAAAAACATAGGGTAATTCGACCACGATATCTACACCGTTTTGCAGAGCCATTCGTGTCCTGGTCCATTTATTGACGAGAGCTGGTTCACCTCGTTGCAGGAAATGCCCGCTCATGACTGCAATCACTACATCTGCCTGGGCTGATTCACGCGCTTTTTGAGCATGATATAAATGTCCGTTATGAAAAGGGTTATATTCAACGACAATGCCAACTGTTTTCATTAGAATGTTCCTTTGTTATGGTTAGTGTTAGTATTATTGTTAGTTAGTACAAGGCGAATGTCAATATGTATTGTTACTAAGTTTTCTTTCTTAGCTATTAAGGGAAGAGGTGTTTTTCCAATCTGCTGTTGCACAGAGCGAGCACCTTTCGCTTTTCTCGTGTCCAGCTGTAGCGGCTAGACTCTCGGTCATAAGCCGTCACGCCGGTGTGGCAAAAAGCATCACTTTGGCGGTCCGACTTATGTCTGCTGAGTCTAAACAGCCGCTTCCGCTTTTCGTGTCCAGCTGCAGGTGCTTGTGCGTACGGAGATTTCGCTCGCTCTGTCAGAGTTTGAAAAGGCAACTCCTCATCGAGAGCTCCAATCTGCTATCGCACAGAACGAGCACCTTTCGCTTTTCTTTAATGTCAAGAAAATATATTGACAAACGTTTTTGTGAAAGCTATAATTACTTTTGTTGCCTTGAGGTGATAACGATGATGAAATGGTCAATTATTCAATTACAAAAATCTCGTGATACAGGCTTGCAGATTGACGAAATGGTAGATATGAGCCATTTAGAAGCCCGGAATACGGAGATTAGACATTTGCCTCCAGTTCATGTGACGGGACGAGCGGATATTGGATCAGACAAAGTAACTTTTCAATTAGATGTAAAAGGAAAGATGATCCTGCCGTGTTCACGTACACTTGTTGATGTGGAGTATCCATTTGAATTCTCTTTGTTGGAGACATTTATTTTAAAAGCTTCTTCGTTCAGTGAATATGAGGAAAACGAAGATGTTCATTTAGTAGAAGGCGATGTTGTTGACTTGAATCCGGTTCTAGAGGAGGCAATTCTTCTCGAAGTGCCGATGCAGGTGATTAGCGATGAAGCAGATGAACACACGATTTCTGCCGGAAAAGGGTGGGAATTCCAAAGCGAAGAGCAAGCTTCAGAAAAAGAAACTAAAGTGGATCCGCGATTAGCAGGGCTGGCAGATTTTTTTAAATCGGATAAAAATTGAGAAGTACCAGCTAATTCTGGCTTCACATACTTACATTTTCTTTTAAGGAGGTGGAAATAATGGCAGTACCTTTTAGAAGAACATCTACTACGAAAAAAAATAAACGCCGTACACACTTTAAATTGCAAGTACCTGGTATGACAGCATGCCCAAATTGCGGTGAAATGAAACTTGCTCACCGTGTATGCAAAAATTGTGGAACATATAAAGGAAAAGAAGTAGTAAGCAAATAATTGATTCGCCTACCTGGCGATCCTATTTGTGAAAAACGCGAAGAGACCATGGCTCTTCGCGTTTTTTATATTGAAGACAGAAGTCGGGAAAAGCTACAATAAGAAGAAAAGGAGGGGGACAATGGAGTATCTGATCGAGCAGCTACCTAGCGGGATATTGGTCTTTAAAATAACGCGTCCTGATAAAAGAAATGCTGTTAATTTTAAGGTGATGGAAGGATTGGAAGAAGCGATCGAACGTGCTAAATTAGCAGATGTTCAAGCACTCGTCATTACGGGGGAGGGAGAACAGGCCTTTTGTTCAGGTGGCGATCTGTCTGTATTTCACGCATTACGCACAGAGGAAGAAGCACATGAAATGCTGTCGAGGATGGGAGAGATCTTATATAACCTGGCTGTGCTTCCGAAGCCAACGGTTGCATTAATTAATGGCACAGCGGTAGGCGGAGGCTGTGAAATTGCTACAGCATGCGATTTTCGTATAGCAAAGATAGGGGCTAAGTTAGGGTTTATCCAGGGCAGTCTGGCGATAACGACCGGCTGGGGAGGCGGCACTCTTCTCTTTGAACGAATCGATGCCGCACATGCATTAAAGCTGCTAACCGAGGCATCTATTTACCGTGCGGAGCAGCTTGACCATATTGGGATGATTAGCCAAGTAGTTGACGAAGTAGACATCACGGTGGCAGAACGTTTTTTAAAAGAAGAACGATCTATACAAAGTGAAGTCTTATCAGCATATAAGCAGATTCAAATCCGCAAATGGCAAGCGAGTGGTTTATATGAACGGATGATGCAGGAGGTACGGCAATGTGCTGTCCTTTGGGCAAGAGAAGAGCACCATCAGGCTGTGGATGTGTTTTTGAATAGAAAAAAGTAAGAAAAAAGAAACCTGCCGCATTTTATAGAGCTAAACATGCGGCAGGTATATAGCAAAAGCTAATCAGCTGATTTTTTGGCTTGTTGTAGCAGCGGGATTCCAAATTAGCCGTGAGCTGTTTTCCGAAAGAGGAGTAAAGTCCATTTTTTCCCAAAAAGAATGCGACTTCACTTTTGGTTTTGTTAGAATAGGCAGGCTGAATGACTTGGCGAACTCTACAAGCTTTAAACCAAGCCCTTTATGCTGATATTGAGGAAGGACTTCTAGCTTCCAGATTTCCAAGTATTGTTCAGGCCCGTTTTCAAACAAGGCGGAACCATCTTTCTTTACATAAAGACACATCCGGGCAACGAGCTTGTCACCATAGTAAATACCGTAAAACGGAGAGGTGGCATTGTCTTCAACCATATATATTTGGAACTCTTCAAGCATGGAAAGTTCCTCTAGCCCATACTCTTTGAAGCTTTTAAATTCATCCATGGTCTTAAAATTCATTTTAAGGTTCTCAACTGTTATTGCCATATTTCTTACTCCTCCTCTGTCTATATAGAAAGTATAGAATTTTATTAAGCTTATAGTTACATTCATTATATAATAGAAACAGACAGAAATGAATACCCCCTCTGGGAACGCTTTCAATTTTGGGGATTTACTTAAATAATGGTTCATTTCTTGTGAAAGGGGCAAAAATGAGGTGAAAATTGGAGTAGTCGGCGGTGGAGCGGTCGGGATGTTCTTTGCAGCAAGCTTGGCCGAGTGGTTTCCTGTTACTCTTTTTACGCGAACGAAAGAGCAGGCGGATAAGGTTAATCAACAGGGGATTATCATAGAAGAGAGGGGAACTGCATCTGTTCATTTTGTTCAAGGGGCCTCTATTGATGAGCTTCCTGAATGTGGATTAGACTGTCTAGTTGTCGCTGTAAAGCAATACACGCTACCGTCCATCCTGCCGCTGTTAGAAAAAACAGGTCCATATCCTGCGCTCGTATTCTTGCAAAATGGGATGAGCCATATAGAAATGATTAAAAGCCTTCCTCAGAAGCAAATATACGTGGCTGCTGTTGAGCATGGCATCCTCAAATCTGATCTTGTGCGCATTAATGTTCGTGGGAGAGGAAAAACAAATATAGCCGTATTCCGGGGTGATCAACAAGCGGTTAAGGGCATGACAGAGCAGGCTAAAATCAGTTTTCCTTTTCAGTGGTGGGAAGATTATGAGACTATGCTGCTCGGAAAATTGGCGGCTAATACGGTAATCAATCCGCTAACAGCTATTTTAAGAGTGCCGAACGGGGAGCTCATAAGCAATCCTCACTATTTAAAAATGGCTGAAACGGTTTACCAGGAATTCACTGCTGTGTTTGGCAAGAAGCTGAACGAAGGGGCTTGGGATGAAATTATGCACATATGCCGAACGACTGCTGCAAACCATTCATCTATGTTGAAGGATATCGAGTCTAAGCGCCCTACCGAAGTTGATGCCATCCTCGGCTATGTTCTCTCACAGGCAGAAGAAAAGGAAATCGCTCTTCCGGTATCAGCGGCTTTATACCATATGATTAAGGGAATAGCTTACGGGAAGAAAGAGTGAAGCGCAACGTTGTTTCTTTTTTCGGAGAAATGATATACTCAAACAAGTAAAATGCGCGAAGAAAGGAAGTACATATATGGAGTTGGAATCACTTTCCGTTCCTGCAATCAACCGGTTTGCCTCCCTCTACTTAAAACAGGAAGCACCGGTAACGGACTTTTTTCATTATAACTTATCAGATAGAAGAAATGCTTATAAAGAAAGAGCCGTAGATTTGCAGGCACGCACTTATAGAAGGGCGTCCCTTGCTGCATGCATTGAGACGTATATGAAGCCTTTTTCCTTTTCGGAAGAAGTGAGGGTTTCGCTAGAGAAATTAAAAGATGAACGTTCCGCTGTTGTAATTGGAGGCCAGCAGGCTGGTCTTTTAACAGGCCCTCTTTACACTGTTCATAAGGTCATTTCAATTATTAAATTGGCCCAGGAAAAGGAAAAAGAATTAAATATTCCTGTCGTCCCAGTCTTCTGGATTGCCGGGGAAGACCACGATTTTCTCGAGGTTAACCACGTGTATGTTGAAAGTGAATTCTCTATGGAAAAAATGTCTTACCCTGAGCGAGTCATCGGGAAAAGAATGGTTTCAGATATTCAATATGATAAGCAACAGATGAACAGCTGGGTCCAAAAAATTTTCTCTATGTTTGGAGAAACTGATCATACGAAAGATCTATTGGAGCATGTTCGTGAAGAAGCTGAAAAAGCGGAGACAGTGACCGGTTTTTTCAGCCGGCTGATCCATTCTCTGTTTAACCGCTACGGGCTATTGCTTATCGATTCCGCTTATAAACCATTGCGGGAATTAGAAAGGCCTTTTTTCAAACAATTAATTGAACAGGCAGAGGAGGTCACTAGAGCCGTTCGCGATGGACAAAAAATTATATCTGATCAGGACTTTAATCCATTGATTGAGTTAGCTGATTCTGCTGCTAATTTATTTCTTTATGAAAATGAAGAGAGGGTTCTGTTGGAATATGATCCGCAGACACAGATTTTTTTCAGTAAAAATGGTGATACCCAATATACGAAGGCGGAGCTTCTCGCTCTTCTTGAAGAGGAACCAGAAAAATTCAGCAACAATGTCGTTACCCGCCCTCTTATGCAGGAATGGCTGTTTCCAACGCTTGCCTTTATTGCAGGTCCTGGGGAAATTGCTTACTGGGCAGAACTTAAAGGGGCGTTTGAACAGCTTCACATGAAGATGCCGCCGATTGAAGCACGCTTAAATATGACTCTCATAGAAAGAGGAATCGTCCGGAATTTAGAAGAGCTTCAGCTCTCACTCCCTTCAGTCGTTCAAAAGGGAGTGAAGGAACAAAAAGAGAAATTTTGGAATTCTGTCAGAGATGATCACTTTCATGAGTTGATCGCTGGTGTTCAACAATCTTTGATGGACCAATATGCTGAGATTGAAAATCGCGCCCGTCATCTTCATAAAGAAACAGTGCCTATTGTTTTAAAGAATCGTGACTTTCATTTAAATCAGCTTGCTTTTTTGACTCGCAAAACAGATGAAATGATTCAAAGACGACACGCTATTGTGTTGAACAAGTATGACAAATTACAAAATGCCCTTAGACCACTCGATTCTCCTCAAGAACGCATACGGAATGTATACGAGTATTTAAATAAATATGGCTTGGAGTTTATTGATGAACTAATGGCACTTGATTTTACGTTTACTGGTGATCACTATTTAGTAAAGATATGAACGCTTTGAGCCAAATGAGCTATTTCAAAAATAGAATAGATTCGTTTTAGACTGTCGACAAACGTGTGCTTTCGTTGTTGCTCGTCTGATTGTAGGGCTCGTGAACTTTCTAGTCATTTCGCTCCCTGTCAAACTGTGCACTTTGAGAGTCAAAGGCTGAGAATGTGCAGAATAGACTGTGTTTACATTTTAGAACAGCTGCCTTAGAAGGCAGCTGTTTTTTTTATTGCCCGGGAAAATCCTTCAATTTTCATAAAAACTATGTCGTTTTTGAAAGCATATGTTTAGTGGTGCAGAAATTTTTCCTCCATGTTCCCCATCCTTAAATGACTATGTAGAAATAAAGCTTTTCTCAGGAGAAAGTATCGAACGAAAATGGCTGAAGCGAAGAAGGGAATTCTTCACTTCTGGAGAAATGAAAAATAGTGGAGATAAGTGGGGGGATGTGGTACAGTTAGGATTGGAAGTGGAGGGAATAGGTATGTTCATGGGTGAATACCATCATCATATTGATGCGAAAGGCCGTTTGATCATACCTGTTAAATGGCGTGAGCGTTTAGGAGAAAATTTCGTGCTTACGCGAGGGCTTGACCAGTGTTTGTTTGGTTATCCATTAGAAGAATGGCAAGCGCTGGAAGAAAAATTGAAAGCTCTGCCATTAACAAAGAAGGATGCTCGCGCTTTTATGCGTTTTTTCTTCTCAGGGGCCAATGATTGCGAACTTGACAAACAGGGCAGAGTCAACATTCCATCGACACTCTCTAACTATGCCCGGCTTGAAAAAGAATGCGTGATTCTTGGAATATCCAACCGTATTGAGATTTGGAGCAAGCCAATATGGGAAGACTACTTTATGAAATCGGAAGAGTCATTCTCTGAAATAGCCGAAAAAATGATTGACTTCGATATTTAGAATTTGAATGGAATGGTGACAGATGAATTTCGAACATACAACGGTACTGTTGAAAGAAACAGTAGAAGGGCTGAACATTCGACCAGATGGAGTTTATGTCGATTGCACGCTGGGTGGTGCAGGCCACAGCGAGTATTTGCTGTCGCTGCTTGGAGATCAAGGGAAGCTGTACGCCTTTGACCAGGATGAAACGGCGATTCGTCATGCTGCAAAAAGACTGGACCGGTTCGGGGACAGGGTAACCTTTATCAAGAGTAATTTTAAGTATATAAAGGAAGAACTTGCGCGATTACAGGTTGATAAAGTAGACGGTATTTTATATGACCTCGGTGTTTCTTCCCCTCAGCTTGACACACCGGAAAGAGGTTTTAGCTACCATCACGATGCGCCGCTTGACATGAGAATGGATTTGACTGGCGGTCTTAGCGCTTATGAGGTAGTGAACCATTGGGAGTATGCCGACCTGGTGAGAATTTTTTTCCAGTATGGGGAAGAGAAATTCTCTAAACAAATTGCTCGTAAGATTGAAGCAGCCAGGGAGACAAAATCTATTGAGACAACTGGAGAACTGGTGGAGTTGATTAAGGAAGGAATCCCAGCTCCCGCCCGCAGAAAAGGGGGGCATCCGGCTAAGCGTGTTTTCCAGGCAATTCGCATTGCAGTAAACGATGAATTGCGCGTGTTTGAAGAGTCTTTAAAAACAGCTATCGGATTATTACGTCCCAAGGGAAGGATTAGTGTCATTACTTTTCATTCACTTGAGGATCGCATTTGCAAATCTATTTTCAAAGAAGCAAGCCAAGGGCCAGATTTACCACCTGGATTGCCAATGATACCAGAAGAGTATGAACCTGAGTTAAAACTCATTACACGCAAGCCGATCTTGCCGACAGAAGAGGAATTAGAGGATAACAATCGAGCTCGGTCCGCGAAGCTGCGTATTGCTGAAAAAATAAAATAAACAGGGGTGAAAAAATGAGCAATCTTGCGAGAAAACAACAAATTAGACACGAAGAAAAAACGCTATCCAAGAGTAAAAAACAGCAGATTAAAAAGCGCCTGTTTACACCGGGGGAAAAAGTGTTGTTCCTGCTTTTTGCCTTAATGATTTGTTTTTTAGGCGCAAAGGTGGTTTCGACACAGGCAGCTCTTTATGAGGTAAACAGGGACATTCAAGATGTCGAGCAGCAGATTAAGGAGCAGAAAAAAATTAATCACGACCTCGAAGCACAAGTCAGCGAAGAAAGTACATACGAAAGAATCTGGAAGCGTGCGAAGGAGCTAGGGTTAAATTTAAGCGAACAAAATATTAAGGTTGTGCAGCCGCAATGAATGAAAATCGAATGAATATGAAAAGAGGAGCAGCGATATTATTTGTAATATTCGCCCTGCTCTTTTTTGTCTTATTTGCCCGTTTTCTCTTTATACAAATATCGGGAAAAGCAGACGGACACTCATTAAAGAGTGAAGCTCTGCAAAAGTATTTGCGAACAGATGTGCTGGAGTCAAACAGAGGAACGATTTATGATCAGCATGGAGCAGTGATTGCCGAGGATGCCACCTCCTTTACACTTGCCGCTATTTTAGATCCTTCGATGACAACGAATCCAAAAAAGCCAAAGCACGTAACGGATCCGGAAAAGACCGCAACTGTGTTGGCCAAATATATTGATATGGACAAAAGTGAAATTGAAAAGCGTTTGGAGAAAAAAGGGGCTTTCCAAGTAGAATTCGGAAAAGAGGGCCGAGATCTGTCAAACAGTGTAAAAAAGAAAATTGAGGCAGAAAGACTACCGGGGATTATCTTCTTAAGGGATTCAAAACGTTTTTATCCGAATGGTAAATTTGCTTCTCATTTAATTGGTTTTACGCAAAAGCTTGAAGAGAAAAAAGGCAATCAAGTGATTCAGCGTACTGTTGGACAAATGGGAATTGAAAAAACTTATGAAAAATATTTAAAAGGAAAAGATGGGAAAATCCAATATAAAAGCGACTTATGGGGATACTTGCTTCAGGATAAGAAGGAGATGATTCAAGAACCCGATGATGGGGATCACATTTATTTAACGATCGACACAAAAATTCAAACCTTTTTAGAAGATGCGTTGAATGAAGTAGAGAAGGAATATAAGCCAGGAAAAGCTTTTGCGATTGTGGCCGATGCTAAAACTGGGAAGATTCTTGCTATGGGCCAGCGGCCGTCTTTTCACCCGGATACACGAGCAGGTCTTGGAGACAACTGGAGCAATGATCTTGTGGAATACTCATTTGAACCAGGTTCAACAATGAAAATCTTTACACTTGCTTCGGCCATCGAGGAAGGTGTTTTTCATCCGAATGAGCTTTACAAGTCAGGCACGTATAAAGTGGGCCGAGAGGCTATTCGTGATCATAATGGAGGAGCAGGCTGGGGGCCGATTACTTATTTAGAAGGAGTGCAGCGTTCTTCAAACGTTGCTATGGCTAACTTGTTGGAAAAAATGGGACCGGATGTTTTCAGACAGTATTTAGATGATTTTCATTTCGGGCAAAGAACAGGCATCAGGCTGCCGAACGAAGCAAAAGGACAAATTCTCTACAACTATCCGCTGGAAAAAGTAACGACAGCTTTTGGCCAAGGCACGACGGTTACAGCCTTGCAATTAATCCAGGCTGCGACTGCTGTTGCTAACGATGGAAAGATGATGCGTCCTTATGTAATTGATAGAATAGTAGATGATAAGACAAAGAAAGCTCTTGTGGAGAACAAGCCTGAAAAAGTAGGAGAACCGATTTCAAAGGAGACAGCTCAACAGGCAAGAGAAGTATTGAAAAGTGTAACAACTGCCGAACATGGCACCGGACAAATGTATCAAATTCAGGGGTACGAAGTGGCAGGAAAGACTGGAACGGCTCAAATGCCAAACCCTCAAGGCGGTTATTTACATGGAGCAAATAACTATATTTTCTCCTTTTTAGGTATGGCCCCTGCGAAAGACCCTCAGCTTGTCGTTTATGTAGGTGTTGCCCAGCCGAATCTTGATGGGGAAGCAGGCTCTGTTCCGGTCTCGAAAATATTTAATCCAGTTATGCGTAACAGCTTGCAATATTTGAACATTGAACCGAAGCAAACGCCAGCAGCCAAATCTATTAAACTGGAGAATTTTAAAAATAAGACTGTAAACCAAGTAGTTCAGGAGTTGAAACACAATAAGATTGAACCGATCGTTATGGGAACAGGAACAAAAGTAGTTGGTCAGTCCCCAGAAGCGCGGTCGACACTTTTGCAAGGCGAAAAAGTAATCTTGCAAACAGATGATACTGTTACGATGCCGGACATGGAAAACTGGTCACTGCGAGATGTAATGAAAGCAGCGAATCTTGCCGGTTTAAAAGTCAGCTATACAGGAGAAGGATATGTTGCCAGCCAGAACATTAAGCCAGGGGCGCCTTTAAAAAAGGGACAAAAACTAATTTTAAAGTTAATGAAACAAGAAGAAAAATTACAATTTGATCAGCAACAGAAAGAACAGCAAGAAGAAGAAAGCCAAAACGAACAAGAAGAGCAACAATCGGAAACATCAGAAGCAAGTGAGGAAACAACAGGCTGAGGGAGTATGCGTCAGGCTTGATGATCCTTTGTAGAAAGCTGCTACAGGCAGCTTTCTTTTTTTGTATATATCTTGCTCTGTCTCTTTAATAAGGACACTCTTGTTTTCTTATAATCATAATCCCCTCCTTATTACATATATTGAATGAGAATGGAAGGAGGGGACATGCTTGAGAAGAGTTTCAGCTGTCACGATTAGAAAACGGCTTGTGTTCGCGTTGCTCGCCGGCATTACCATATTTATGATTATCGGGCTGAGGCTTGGGTATGTACAGTTCGCTTTAGGCGATGATTTGACGGACAAGGCACAAGATTTATGGAGCCGCAATATCCCTTTTGAACCGGAGAGAGGAAAGATTATCGATCGAAATGGAACGGCTCTAGCAGAGAATAAAAGTGCACCCACTGTTTATGTTGTTCCACGACAAATAGAGAACCCGGAGGAAGCGGCCAAGAAGCTGGCATCCGTCTTAAATATTGAAGAGAAAAAAGCCTATCTTCACTTAACGAAAAAGTCATCTATTGAAAGGATCCACCCAGAAGGGAGAAAAATCTCATTTGAAAAAGCCGAGGAAATACGAAGGCTTGGCATTAAAGGGATATATATCGCGGAGGATTCGAAAAGACATTATCCCTTTGGAAAAAGCTTAGCTCACGTCCTTGGTTTTGCTGGAATTGATAACCAAGGGCTTATGGGCTTGGAAGCCTATTATGATGCGGAATTAAGTGGACAGAAAGGTTCTATGAGGTTCTTCTCAGATGCAAAAGGAAAAAGGATGCCGCAAATGCCGGATGGTTATGCAGCACCGGTGGATGGCCTGGACTTAAGATTGACCATCGATTCAAATATCCAAACAATCGTGGAAAGAGAGCTTGATATTGCTGAAGCAAAATATGAGCCGGATGGAGCCATTACCATTGCGATGAACCCAAATAATGGAGAGATTTTGGCGATGGCAAGCCGTCCTTCGTTTAACCCAGAGCAATTTCAAAACGTCTCTCCGGAAATTTATAACCGCAATTTACCGATTTGGAGCACATATGAGCCAGGATCGACCTTTAAGATTATTACGCTGGCAGCTGCTCTCGAAGAAAAGAAAGTGGATTTGTATAAGGACCATTTTCATGATTCTGGTTCGGTGGAAGTTGGTGGAGCAAGGCTACGCTGCTGGAAAAAGGGAGGCCACGGGCATCAGTCTTTCTTGGAAGTGGTGGAAAACTCTTGCAACCCAGGATTTGTAGAACTCGGCGAGCGTTTAGGAAAAGAAAAATTATTTCAGTACATCCGTAATTTCGGCTTTGGCGAGAAAACAGGTATTGATCTGCAAGGGGAAGGCAAGGGGATTCTTTTCAACATGGGGAGAGTCGGCCCAGTGGAGCAGGCTACCACTGCTTTTGGACAAGGGGTAGCAGTGACGCCGATTCAGCAGGTCACAGCTGTTTCTGCAGCCGTCAATGGAGGGATTCTCTACCAGCCATACGTAGCCAAGGAACTTATTGACCCAACGACAGGAGAAGTAGTCAAACGAAAGGCACCCGTTGTAAAAAGACGTGTAATTTCAACTGAAACGTCAGAAAAAATTCGCTTTGCACTTGAAAGTGTGGTGGCCAAAGGGACAGGAAGAAACGCATTTATCGAAGGGTATCGTGTAGGAGGGAAAACCGGGACGGCTCAGAAAGCAAAGGACGGTCGCTATCTTGAAAACAATCATATCGTTTCTTTCATCGGTGTAGCACCCGCCGATAACCCTCAAATTGTTGTTTACACAGCCATTGACAATCCGAAGGGAACTGTCCAATTCGGTGGAACTGTAGCAGCGCCGATTGTAGGGAAAATTATGGAGGATAGCTTGCAAGTGCTTGATGTCAAACCTCGCAAAAAGCAGATCGAAAAAGAAACGCAATGGAATGACCCTCAAATTGTAGCGGTGCCTGATTTTAAAGGAATGGATAAAAAAGACCTTTCCCAGCAGCTATATAATTTTAAGCTTGAGATTGAAGGAAACGGGCAAAAGATTGTTCAGCAATCTCCCGAAGCTGGCACTAAAGTGGAAGCCGGCTCGACCATTAGATTATTCATGAATTAACCGTTAGATATGGGGCTTTTCAAAGATCCAGCCGACCAAAAGTTTATTTCCCGCCGCTTTTTATCGGCGGGTCTTTCATTTATTGGGAAGGAAATAACAAAATCATGACTAAAAAATCATGCAAAAAATTTAATTTGTGATAATATGGTCGTTGTGATTTTTTCTGAAAAGAAGTCGCATCCTTCTCTCTTTTTAGTTAAAATAGTAAAAGGCTTTGCTTAAACAACAATACATATACAGAAGCTGTACGGAAAGGATTGAAAAAAGTGAATCTATCAGACTTATTAAAGTCTCTCCCTTTTTATAAATTATCTCATTCATCAAATCCGGAGATTTTATCTTTAGAGAACGACCATAGGCAAGTGCAAGAAGGGTCTTTATTTATTTGCATTAAAGGCTATACATTTGATGGTCACACGGTTGCACAGGAGGCGGTTAACAGAGGGGCACGGGCTATATTGGCGGAACAGCCGGTTAAAGTGGAAGGTGCGCCTGTTATTACCGTAACGGATACAAAAAAAGCAATGGCTATTCTCGCTGATTTTTACTATGGATCGCCAACTTCCAAAATGAAGCTTGTTGGGATTACTGGTACAAACGGCAAGACAACGACGAGCCATCTTTTAACAGAGATTTATAAAGAAGCCGGCGAAACAACCGGTTTGATCGGAACGATGTACATGAAGATTGGAGAAGAAGTGATCAACACGAAAAACACAACTCCAGAAAGCCTGACACTACAAAAAACTTTTAAGAAAATGAAAGATAACGATGTGACAGCTGCTGTGATGGAAGTTTCTTCGCATTCGTTAGTTGAAGGCCGAGTGTGGGGATGTGATTATGATGTCGCTGTTTTTACAAATCTAACGCAAGATCATCTCGATTATCATCATACAATGGAAGAGTATCGGCGGGCAAAGGGTCTGCTATTTGCTCAGCTAGGCAATACCTATTCAACTGACAAGCCGAAATTCGCTGTGTTGAATGAGGATGAAGAAGCAACTGTCTTTTACAAGAAAGAGACAGCTGCTCATATTGTGACTTACGGGATTGATCATGAAGCTATGTTTCGGGCTACGGATATCAAGTTGACATCTAAGGGAACAGAATTTCTTCTTTGTTATCCGGAAGGGAGTAGAAAGGTTGAAACGAAGCTTGCCGGAAAGTTTAACGTTTATAACGTTTTAGCTGCTCTTGCTGCTGCTTATGCGGGAGGAGTAGAGGTTGAAACGGCGGTGCGGGCGATTGAGCGGATAGAGGGAGTAGCAGGTCGATTTGAGCTGGTAACCAATGATCAGGGAATTGCTGTTATCGTTGACTACGCCCATACGCCTGATAGTCTCGTTAATGTATTAAAAACTGTTCAGCCATTAACTGAAGGGCGGATGTTTGCGATCGTGGGCTGTGGAGGCGACCGAGATCGGACAAAGCGCCCAATCATGGCTAGCGTAGCATGTAAATATGCAACGAATGCGATCTTTACATCAGACAATCCACGAAGTGAGGACCCGGCCACTATTTTAAATGATATGGAAGCTGGGGTCACAGGAGAATTATACGAAGTCATACCCGATCGGAGAGAAGCGATCTTCTATGCTATCGAACATGCCCAACCAGGGGATGCTGTTGTTATAGCCGGGAAAGGGCATGAAACCTATCAGATCATTGGCGATAAAGTTCTGGACTTTGATGACCGGGAAGTTGCCAAAGAGGCACTCAGCAGCCGAAAGAAAGAGGCGAATTAATATGCTGGAGAGAGATGTATTTTTAACAATGTTTATGGCTTTTTTCGTTACCGTTATTATAGCGCCGATGTTCATTCCGTTTTTACGGAGATTGAAGTTTGGCCAAAGTATTCGTGAGGAAGGGCCTGAATCGCACCAAAAAAAATCCGGTACACCGACGATGGGCGGCATTGTTTTCCTGCTCGCTATCATTGTGACCGTTTTGTTTATGTCCCAGGTTTATGCAAGTATTGGAGCAGAAACGATATTGCTGCTGCTTGTAACGATTGGCTTTGGCCTGCTCGGTTTTCTTGATGACTTTATCAAAGTCGTTATGAAGAGAAACTTGGGATTAACGTCCAAGCAAAAGCTTGCAGGGCAAATTGTTATCTCTGTTCTGTTTTACATTATCTACACGAAAAATAATTTATCTACAGAATTAACCATTCCTTTAACAGATATATCATTTGATGCTGGCATCTTATATGCTGTATTCGTTATTTTCTGGCTTGTTGGTTTTTCCAACGCCGTAAATTTAACTGATGGGCTTGACGGACTCGTGTCCGGAACGGCTGCTATCGCTTTTGGTGCTTTTGCTGTACTTGCATGGAATCAAGGGCTCAATGAGACTGCCATCTTTTCCTTTGCTGTAGTCGGAGCAGTGCTTGGTTTCTTAGTATTTAATGCTAACCCTGCAAAAGTATTTATGGGAGATACTGGATCGCTGGCTCTTGGTGGCGCCATCGCGGCTATTTCTATCCTGACTAAGTCTGAATTTCTCCTGCTTGTTATTGGCGCTGTTTTCGTGGCTGAAACATTGTCGGTTATCATTCAAGTTATCTCTTTTAAAACAACAGGTAAGCGTGTGTTCCGCATGAGTCCGCTCCATCATCATTTTGAACTGGGCGGATGGTCAGAATGGCGGGTAGTAGTTACATTTTGGACGGTCGGTGTACTGTGTGCGATGATCGGAATTTATATCGGAGCGTGGATCTAATTGAAAACAATAACAAACTTTCAGCATAAAAAAATTCTTGTCTTAGGGCTTGCAAAAAGTGGAGTCAGCGCGGCTTTACTTTTACATAAACTAGGTGCTTTCGTGACGGTAAACGATCGGCAGCCCTTAAATGAAAATCCGGAAGCGCAACATTTACTTGAACAGGGAATTAAAGTGATTTGTGGAAGCCATCCGATTGAATTGCTTGATGAAGGGTTCGAGATCATCGTGAAAAACCCAGGAATTCCTTATCATAATCCGCTTGTTGCCGGGGCGGCTGAGAGAGGGATTCCTGTATTGACAGAAATCGAGCTTGCTTATTTAATCTCTGAAGCGCCATTTATCGGAATTACCGGTACAAACGGAAAAACGACCACAACCACACTGATCTATGAAATGTTTAAGGCGGACAAGAAAAGTGCAGTACTTGCCGGGAATATTGGACAGGTTGCTTCAGAGGTAGTGCAGGAAGCGCAGCCGAAGGACCATGTAATCATTGAATTGTCGTCTTTTCAACTGCTTGGCATAGACAAGTTCCGCCCACATATTGCGGTTATTACTAATTTGTATGAGGCTCATCTTGATTACCATGGAACGAAGGAAGAATATGCGCAAGCAAAGTTAAATATTACGAAGAACCAGACAGAGAATGATTTTTTGATAGTGAATGCGGACCAGGAGCATTTGCTACAGCTTACAGAAAAGACGGAAGCAGCACTCGTCCCTTTTTCGACAAAGGAATTGAAAGCAACAGGTGCATGTGTGCAGGATAAGTATATAGTCTTTCGAGGCGAAAGAATTATAGCTCTTGCAGAGGTTGCCCTGCCAGGTGCTCATAATTTAGAGAATATCCTGGCAGCTGTGTCTGCAGCTAAATTGGCTGGGGTGACGAACGAAGCGATTAAGGAAGTGCTGACTACTTTTTCTGGTGTAAGACATCGAACACAATTTGTTCGCGAATGGAACGGCCGGAAATTTTATAACGATTCAAAAGCAACCAATACGCTTGCTACCAAAAGCGCGTTGGCCGCATTTGACCAGCCGATCGTGTTACTGGCAGGCGGATTGGACAGAGGGAATGGATTCGATGATTTAATTCCGTATATGAAGAATGTAAAGGCATTAATTACGTTTGGTGAAACAGCAGGAAAGCTTTCGGAAACAGCCGAAAGGGCTGGGGTAGAGAAAGTGGTAAAAACGGAAAATATGCAGCAAGCTGTGCAAGCGGCCTATGAGTCTTCCGCGGAAGGAGACATCATTTTATTGTCACCGGCTTGTGCGAGCTGGGATCAATATAAAACTTTTGAGCAGCGTGGAGATATATTTATCGAAGCTGTGCATACATTGAAATAAAGAGCTTGTCTTCTTAAGCAAATTGTCGGGGCATGCTCTGGATTCTTGAATTAGAGGTGTATGCCATTGCCGGTAAAAAAATTTGCTCCTGATTACGTCCTGCTAATTTTGATTTCAGTTCTGCTCACTATTGGAATCACCATGGTGTACAGTGCAAGCGAAATATGGGCTGAATACAAATTTCATGACGCGTTCTTTTTTGCTAAAAGGCAACTTTTATTCGCGGTTGTTGGATTTGTTGCCATGATTACCATTATGAACGTGGAGTATTGGACATGGCGCCGCTTTTCAAAATCAGCATTGATTGTCTGTTTTGTTCTGCTGATCCTTGTGTTAATACCGGGGGTTGGGATGGTAAGGAACGGCTCTCAAAGCTGGATCGGAGCAGGGGCATTTTCTATTCAGCCTTCCGAATTTATGAAGCTGGCGATGATTATCTTCTTAGCTGGGTATTTATCTGAAAACCAAAAGTATATGATTTATTTTAGAAAAGGACTGCTGCCGGCGCTTGGACTGGCCTTTACTGCTTTTGGATTAATTATGCTGCAGCCGGATCTCGGAACAGGAACGGTCATGATAGGAACGTGTCTTGTGATGATTTTTTTATCCGGTGCTCGGATTTTCCACTTTGCTCTTATGGGGTTCGCTGGAATTGCTGGTTTTGCAGCGTTGGTGTTGTCAGCGCCTTACCGAATCAAGCGGATTACCTCCTTTCTGGATCCGTGGTCGGATCCGTTAGGAAGTGGGTTTCAAATTATTCAATCGCTTTATGCCATTGGACCTGGAGGACTGTTTGGTCTTGGGATCGGTGGAAGCCGTCAGAAATATTATTATTTGCCCGAGCCGCAAACTGATTTTATTTTTGCGATATTAGCAGAGGAGCTTGGTTTTATCGGAGGGATTTTCATCCTCTTGCTCTTCTCATTGCTCTTTTGGCGGGGCATCAGGATTGCTCTTAATGCCCCTGATTTATTTGGTAGCTTCCTTGCAGCGGGGATTATTTCGATGCTGGCCATACAAGTCATCATTAATATCGGTGTAGTCACCGGCTTGATGCCTGTCACTGGTATTACTCTCCCTTTCTTGAGCTATGGAGGGTCGTCTTTAACGCTCATGCTCGCAGCGTTTGGTATTTTACTTAACATCAGCCGCTACGCCAAACGTTAAAAGCGCCTTCTGTCAGATCAGCTGCTAATTTTTTAAGATATATTATCCCTACGACAGCTTGAAACCTGATTATTCAGGTTTCTTTTTTTTTTGAAAAACCTTGATTTTAACCTGATATCATTTGATTCTCGCTATCTATTGATTTAATATGAGATTGCATTAAGTGAAATCGACAAGAATAAGATTATTGCTTGAGTCAGAAATGTAACAATTAGGTGAGAATTGCTACATTTTTTTTGTTTCCTTTTCAAATAAGCAAAGTTATATTTATATAATGGGTGATTGTAGTATGATAAAGGACAGCGACCTATCTCTGCTTTTATGGAGAGAAGGCAAGAAACCTTTTGATTTAACTATACATACACTTATAGAAACAAGACGTGCAGTGATTAATTTGAGGTGAAAAGAAAATGAAAATAGTGGTCAGCGGCGGAGGAACTGGTGGACATATTTATCCAGCTCTCGCCCTTATAAGGACAATAAAAGAAAAATATCCTGAAACTTCATTTTTGTATATCGGTACGGAAAAGGGTTTGGAATCTAAACTCGTCACGAGAGAAGATATTCCGTTTCGCTCCATTGAGATAACGGGATTTAAACGCAGCCTTTCCATGGAGAATGTAAAAACAGTAATGCGCTTTCTAAAAGGTGTAAAAGAATGTAAAAGAATGATAAAAGAATTTAAGCCTGATGCTGTGATTGGTACGGGTGGATACGTATGCGGGCCTGTCGTCTATGCTGCTGCCAAGCTCGGCATTCCGACTGTTATTCACGAGCAAAATAGCGTACCTGGGCTGACGAATAAGTTTTTGAGCAAATATGTAGATAAGGTAGCTATCTGTTTTGAGGAGGCAGGCAGCTTTTTTCCTGAAAACAAAGTGGTGCTAACCGGAAATCCGCGCGCTTCAGAAGTCGCCAACGCCAAGCGGTCTAATGCTTTAAAAAACTTGGGTTTATCTGAGAAAGAGAAAACTGTGCTCATTTTCGGAGGCAGCAGGGGCGCGCGTCCGATTAATGAAGCCGTTGTGGAGTCGCTTGCCCAATTCGCTGACAGGCCCTATCAAGTTCTCTATATAACAGGTGAGGTCCATTTTGAGCAAGTTCAAAAAGAAGCGGAAGCTGCAGGCAAGCCTGAAAATGTAGTCGTCGTCCCATTTATTCATAACATGCCTGAGGTACTCGTTGAATGCGACCTTGTTGTTTCAAGAGCCGGAGCTACCACCTTAGCTGAACTAACCGCTCTTGGTGTTCCCAGCATACTCATACCGAGTCCGTACGTGACAAATAATCACCAGGAGAAAAACGCCCGTTCACTGACAGACCATGGGGCTGCTATCATGCTTGGAGAAAAAGAGCTGACTTCTGACTCGCTGCTAAAAAATCTTGATCATGTTTTGTTAAATGAAGATGAATGGCATCGAATGAAGGAAGCTGCGGCTCATTTAGGCATTAAAGACGCATCAGAGCGGTTGTTTGCAGTCATGCTTGAGCTAGCCAATAAATAACAAATGAACAATTTCTAAACGCAGAATTAATAGGAAGTAAATAAAAGAGTGGTTTTTTCTTTTATCCTCTTTCTCTCTGCATTACAATAAGTGTAATAGGGGGATGCGGCATAGATGTTTAGCCGCTCTTCTACTTATTATTTAATCGGACAGATCGGTGAACCTGGAGGAAAGGATATGGAAAAAGGAAAAATCGTCTCCATTGAAGAGAGAATTCCAAAGCTGAAAAAGTTGAGAAAAAGAAAAACAAACCGGCGGCTCATCTTCATTATTTCCTTGTTTTTCCTGATCGTATTGGCTGTTGGTTACCTTCAGTCGCCACTCAGCAAAGTTTCATCTATTAAAGTAGAAGGAAACGAGCTGTCCTCAAATGCTGACATCATTGCCCAAAGCGGCATTAAAGAAGGAGACAGCATCTGGAAAGTAGGAATGAACCGATCAGAGAAAAAACTTGAAAGTGATCCGAAAATTCATCAGGCCGATGTGTCAATTGTTTTTCCTAACAAATTAAAAATCTCTGTGAAAGAACAACAAAAGCTCGCTTATCTGGCAAAAGGGAAAAAACTATTCCCAGTGTTGAACAATGGAACAATACTCAGAGACGCAGCAGACGGCACACCTGAACAATTACCAGTTCTGTATGATTTCAAGTCGGGCAAAGAATTGAGTCGGCTGATGAGATCATTGGAACAGTTGCCGAGTGAAATAGTAAATTCCATCTCAGAAATTTACTATGCGCCTAAAAAAACGGACTCTCTTCATATTCAACTATTCATGAACGATGGATTTGAGGTTTCAGCTACCCTTAAAACCTTTTCTGACAAGATGGTTTATTACCCTGCGATTGTCAGCCAGCTTGATCCCAACGTCAAAGGGATTATTGATTTGGAAGTGGGCTCATACTTTAAAGCCTATGACTCAGAAAAAGGAAAAAAGGCTGAAGAACCAACCCCTCAACAGTAATTGTAACTATCTCGAATTTAAAAGGTCAATTAGTTAATGGTAAAAAATGTTTGAAACCCCTTTATTTAGAAGGAAACAATCGCTTTCTTTCAGTAAAATTGGCTTTTCTAGGGTCGCAACTTGGTGTAGACTTGTAGATAGCGGTTCTGTAACACTTTAGATATTTTTTATCTTTAACAGTTTTCCAATTAATCTATGAAAAAAGCAAAATAACAAAAAATATTAAATTTTAAAAGGGAATTATGTTGAAAATGACGAATGTTTTCTATTATATAAATAATTCGACCAAAAGAGAAAAAATTGTTGTTCGGACAATGAGTTTTTCAGAGCCAAGGGAGGTGCCACAGAATGAACAGCAATGAAGTATTAGTAAGTCTTGACATCGGTACGTCCGCTATAAAGGTAATAATTGGTGAGATGGTAAATGAATCGTTAAATATTATCGGTGTCGGGAACGTAAAATCGAAAGGAATTCGAAAGGGTTCAGTCGTAGACATTGATGAAACCGTTCATTCAATAAAAAAAGCAATTGAACAGGCAGAAAGAATGGTAGGGATAGAAATTAAACAGGTGGTTGTCGGCATCGCCGGCAATCATGCTCTTCTACAGCCATGCAGTGGGGTAGTGGCTGTCTCTAGTGAAAACCGAGAAATTACTGATGTCGATGTAGCCAGAGTCATTGATGCGTCACAGGTAATGTCTATTCCTCCAGACCGGGAGATTATCAATGTGATCCCAAAGCAATTTATCGTGGATGGTTTAGATGAAATTACTGATCCGCGCGGTATGATTGGCGTCCGGCTGGAAATGGAAGGAATCATTGTTACAGGCTCTAAGACCTTTTTACATAATACATTACGTTGTGTAGAGCGTGCTGGTCTTGAAATAATGGACATTGTTTTTCAACCGCTGGCAGCGGGAGAAGTTGCTTTATCGAAAGATGAGCAAAATTTAGGAACTGTTCTTATTGACATTGGAGGAGGTTCTACTACTGTAGCCGCATTCAGTCAAGGGAATATAAGGGCAACAGCCGTCTTTCCAATTGGCGGCGACCATATTACAAAAGATTTATCTATTGGATTACGGACGACTACTGAAGATGCAGAGCAAATTAAATTAAAGCATGGGCATGCTTTTTATGACATGGCCTCTGAAGAAGAAGTGTTTAGTGTTCCTATTATTGGCAGTGATCAGCATCAGCAATTTAGTCAATTGGAGATCTCCGATATTATCGAAGCGAGGTTAGAAGAAATATTTGAGATGATTCTTGACGAGTTAAGACATCAGGGGGTACAGGATGTGCCTGGTGGATTTGTTTTAACGGGCGGAACATCCGCTCTACCAGGAATACTGGATTTAGCTCAAGATGTTTTCCAAAACCGCGTTCGCATGGCGATTCCTGATTATATTGGAGTAAGGGAGCCGCAATATACGGCATCGGTTGGCTTAATCAAATATGCTTATAAAAACGCTAAATTGCAAGGAAGAAAAGTTAATGCTGTCCAAGAACCAATTATGGTGCCTGAATCGCGGCATGAAGAACCTTTGCCGCCTAAAAAAGCAAAGCCCGAGAAGCAGCCGGAACAGAAGCTGACTTCAAGAGTAAAGAAGTTTTTCGGATACTTTTTCGAAGAATAAGTCATCGTAGAGAAATAACGACGAATTAGGAGGATTTGTCATGTTGGAGTTTGATACTAATTTAGATTCATTAGCGACTATAAAAGTTATTGGCGTAGGCGGCGGCGGAAACAATGCTGTTAACCGTATGATTGAACACGGGGTGCAAGGGGTTGAATTTATTGCGGTTAATACCGATGCCCAAGCACTTAATCTATCAAAAGCTGAAGTGAAAATGCAGATCGGTTCAAAGCTTACACGTGGACTAGGTGCAGGTGCAAATCCGGAAGTAGGAAAGAAAGCAGCAGAAGAAAGCAAAGAACAAATTGAGGAAGCGTTGCGTGGAGCCGATATGGTATTTGTTACAGCCGGAATGGGCGGTGGAACAGGTACGGGGGCCGCTCCGGTTATTGCCCAGATTTCTAAAGATCTTGGTGCGTTAACGGTTGGCGTTGTGACCCGTCCGTTTACATTTGAAGGACGCAAACGGGCCACACAAGCAGCTAGTGGTATTGAAGCAATGAAAGCATCGGTCGATACGTTAATTGTTATTCCGAACGACCGATTGCTAGAGATCGTTGACAAAAGCACACCAATGCTTGAAGCATTCCGAGAAGCGGATAATGTTTTACGCCAAGGGGTTCAAGGGATATCGGATTTGATCGCTACTCCTGGTTTAATTAACCTGGATTTTGCCGATGTAAAAACAATTATGTCCAATAAAGGATCCGCCCTTATGGGAATCGGGATTGCTTCCGGCGAAAACCGTGCAGCGGAAGCCGCGAAAAAGGCGATTTCGAGCCCATTGCTTGAGACATCTATCGATGGAGCGCAAGGTGTAATCATGAATATCACAGGTGGAACGAATTTAAGCCTTTATGAAGTACAGGAAGCCGCTGATATTGTCGCTTCTGCTTCAGACCAGGAAGTAAATATGATTTTCGGTTCCGTGATTAATGAAAATTTAAAAGACGAAATTGTTGTAACTGTTATTGCGACTGGCTTTAAAGAGTCGGATTTACAGCAGCCGAAGCAGCCACGAGCTGGTTTTGGCCAAATGAAGCAGTCTGTTCAAGCACCTGTTTCTCCACCGAAGCGCGAACTGAGACAAGAAGAGGCACCTCCACAACAAGAGATGCCATCAAGACAGCCGTCTCAGCCAGCTGAAGAGACCTTAGACATACCGACATTCCTTAGAAATAGAAATAGACGCCGCTAATAAACAGGTAAGCGACAAAGATAAAGGCTGTTCCATTGGGACAGCCTTTATCTTTTTTTATTATAGAACATCTGTTCTTAAAGCGCAATTCTTTCCTCTCTCTAATCTGACAAAAACCGGAATTTTCCTTTAAAAATTGTTTCATTTCCCTTCTATATTGTGACACACTTCTTTTTTATTGCCCGATATACTTTTAATAAATACTCTTATTAAATGCAAGTGAACCTAAAAGGAGGATAGGGTACGTGTGGTTTTATATTTAGACGCGCTATGGCTATTGAATCTACTTGCGGACAGCTTGTTATTGTGGATGACGGCTATCTTTCTGAAAAGATCTGTAAAATGGTATCGCCTCCTAATTGGAGGAGGGATCGGTTCCATTAGTATTTTGTTGATGGTTACACCCTTTGCAGGAATTGCAGGACACCCATTTGCAAAACTCTCTTTATCAGTAGCGATGGTGTTAGCCGTATTTGGCTATCGGCGATGGAAATACTTTTTTGTTAATTTAATGGCTTTTTATTTCTCTACATTTTTAACCGGGGGCATGCTGTTGGGGGCCCATTATTTTATTCAATTTGATATGCAGATGGAGTCGGAATTTTTTCTGGCGGGATTAAAGGGATTTGGAGACCCTATCAGCTGGGTATTTGTCATGTTCGGTTTGCCAATTGCTTTCTATTTTGCCAGGAGCCGGGCAGACGATTTCGAGACAGCAAAACTTCAGCATGATCAACTGCTTGATGTAAAGATCATGATTAACGGCGCAGAATTTCTTTTAAAGGGACTTGTTGATACAGGGAACCAATTACACGACCCTCTTTCTAAAGCGCCTGTTATGTTGGTTTCTATTACTGGTTTAGAGGAACAGTTGCCTAAAGAAGTGATTAAAGCCGCAGATCAGCCAGAAATTTTGCTTTTCCAGGATGAATATTTGCCAGGAGAATGGCTTGATAAAATGAGATTAATTCCAGCTAAGTCTGTCGGAAAGGCCCATCAGCTACTACCAGCTTTTAAACCCGATTATGTAGAGATTAGCAATGGTCAGAAAAAAGCAGTCGTGTCAAAAGCGCTTGTTTCTTTTACATCTATGAGTTTATCATCTGACAATCAGTTTTCATGTATTCTGCACCCCAAAATGGCCTTGTCTTTGTCTTATGAAGAAGTATCATAACTTGCGATATTTATTCTTATTAATGAGGAGGTTGCTTTATGAGGAGTTTGCGATTAAAAATCACTTATTATTGGTACAAGCTGCTTATTAAATTGAAGCTGAAAACGGATGAAATTTATTATATTGGCGGAAGTGAGGCGCTTCCCCCACCTTTATCACGGGACGAAGAGGAAAAACTGCTTATCAAGTTGCCGAAAGGCGATCAGGCAGCCAGAGCGCTGCTGATTGAAAGAAACCTGCGGCTTGTTGTCTACATTGCAAGAAAGTTCGAAAACACGGGCATCAATATTGAAGACTTAATTAGTATCGGCACGATTGGTTTAATTAAAGCGGTGAATACGTTTAACCCGGAAAAGAAAATTAAACTAGCCACGTATGCATCCAGATGTATTGAAAATGAAATTTTAATGTACTTGCGTCGCAACAATAAAATTCGTTCAGAGGTATCATTCGATGAACCGTTGAATGTCGACTGGGATGGGAATGAATTGTTGCTTTCGGATGTTCTTGGCACAGATGACGATATCATCACAAGAGACATTGAAGCAGGAGTAGACAGAAGTCTTTTATTTAAAGCGATGGAACATCTGTCTGATAGAGAAAAACAAATCATGGAGCTGCGCTTCGGCCTAAAAGGAGAAGAGGAAAAAACACAGAAAGATGTGGCGGATTTATTAGGAATTTCGCAATCTTATATTTCCAGACTAGAAAAAAGAATTATTCAGCGGCTGCAAAAAGAATTTAATAAAATGGTTTGACTGACTCGTATTCCCCATTTGCAAATGAATGGCTAAGCGCCTAACAGAAAGCAGACAAAATGGGGAATTTTTATTATTTATGAACGAAAGTAACTGTGTGCATATTTCAAATTATACTTATAAGCTGGAACAGGGGCTCTTTAAAGTTAGAGTTTGTTTACGAATCAACATCGTTATTTATTTAGTGTAGTGCTCCTCCTGCTTCTGACTGAGCCGCTTCTGCTTTTCTTTGTCCAGCTGCAGGCGCTTGCGCGTACACGGATTTCGCTCTCTCAGTCGGAGTTTGGAAAGCAACTCCTCGTCGAGAGCCCCAATCCGCTATCGCGCAGAACGAGCGTCTTCCGCATTTCTTTTATGCATAGTTTTCTTTTTGTGGGGAGATACTGTTGGTTGTACAGCAGTTCCTGCGAGGAGGGAAATTTCATAATGGCGCGTAATAAAGTGGAGATATGCGGTGTGGATACTTCGAAGCTTCCCGTGTTAAAAAATGAAGAGATGCGAGATTTATTCCGTCGTCTTCAGGGAGGAGAACTGAGTGCACGGGAAAAGCTTGTAAATGGAAATTTGCGGCTCGTGTTAAGCGTAATTCAACGGTTTAATAATCGCGGTGAATATGTAGATGACTTATTTCAAGTCGGCTGTATTGGACTAATGAAATCGATTGATAATTTTGACTTAAGCCATAATGTCCGTTTTTCTACATATGCTGTGCCTATGATTATCGGCGAAATTCGGCGATATTTGCGTGACAACAATCCAATCAGAGTTTCTCGTTCGCTGCGGGATATTGCCTATAAAGCCCTGCAGGTGAGGGAGAGGTTGATTGCTGAAACATCAAAGGAGCCGACGGCTGAAGAGATCAGCAGGGAGCTTGATGTACCGAAGGAAGAAATTGTATTCGCCCTCGATGCGATTCAAGATCCGGTTTCTTTATTTGAGCCAATTTATAATGATGGCGGTGATCCGATTTTTGTTATGGATCAATTAAGTGATGATAGTCATAAAGATACGCAATGGATCGAGGAGATCGCTTTAAAAGAAGGATTGAAAAGGCTGAATGATCGAGAGAAAATGATTATCCGTAAACGATTTTTTCAAGGAAAGACACAAATGGAAGTTGCTGAAGAAATTGGTATTTCGCAAGCTCAAGTATCCAGGCTTGAAAAAGCAGCTATTAAACAAATGAATAAAAATATTAATTAAAAGTTGAAATAAGACTCTTCCAGGGCGGCCGCCTAAGAGTCTTATTTTTTTGTTTCTGCATATAGTAATATATCGGCAACTAAGCATTAAAGGGGGCAAGGCATTGGGAAGAATATCTGATTTTCAGCTGAAAGATATTGTCAATGTAGCCAACGGCAAGAAACTTGGAAACATTTCTGATATTCATTTGAATTTAACAGCGGGAACGATCGACTCTATTGTCATTAGTAGTTCCGGAAAAATATTTGGGCTTTTTGGAAAAGAAGAAGAAATTGTTATTCCTTGGTCACAGATTGTTAAGATTGGAGAAGATGTTATTCTTGTCCGTTATTCTGGGAACTCATTATCTGCAGAGGGCGGATCAAGAGAGGAATAATTTGTTTTTCAGTGACGTTTCCTGTTTGATTATGTTACACTAAAAGAAAATGCTCGGGAGTAGAAAAATGACGGAACCCTTTGTTTCTGCGCATGACAGCTTTTATATAATTAAAGATTGGCACGAGGCAGTACCCGGCCTCGTCGCAGGTTTTTCTACCAAAGCAGGCGGCGTGAGCACCGGGGATTTTGCCAGTTTGAATACCGGTTTTCATGTGAATGACCGCCCGGAAGATGTAAGAGCCAACCGAGTGAAGGTTGGCCGGCTTCTAGGTTTATCAGCAGAGTCATGGATTGGCGCCTGCCAGACACATGGAAACCGTATTGCTTGCGTAACCGGAGCAGACAGCGGAAAAGGTGCCCTCGATTATGAGTCAGGCTTTTCGGATACAGATGGTTTTTACACGGAGGAAAAGGGCATCCTGTTAACGCTTGTTTTTGCTGACTGTGTCCCTCTTTACTTTTTATCTAGAAAGCATAAAAGAGTGGGAACGGCTCATGCGGGCTGGAAAGGAACCGTGCTTGGCATTGGAGCCAGCATGGTAGAACAGTGGAAGAGAGATGGAATTAAGCCGGGGGAGATAGAAGCGGTGATCGGTCCGTCGATTTGCCAGAGTTGCTATAAAGTGGACAGCAGGGTGATCGATAAGGCGCGCCAGTGGCTGGACGATTGTTATCCTCTGCCGTTTTCACCGGTCGCTGGGGAAGCGGGACAGTTCTATCTTTCATTACAAGAGCTGAATAAGCTGATTTTAATGAAAGCTGGAGTTCCTCCGGAAAATATTCGATCAACGATGCAATGTACAAGCTGTGGTGCAGAGTTTTTTTCGCATCGCCGCGATAAAGGAAAAACAGGAAGAATGCTAGGGTTCATTGGATGGAAGGAAGGAGTTTCAACGTGAAAGTAGCAGAAAAGTTGCAGGGTGTACAGCTGCGAATTCAAGAAGCCTGCGAAAGAGTGGGCAGACAAACAGATGAAGTAAAAGTGATTGCTGTAACTAAGTATGTATCGGTGGAGAGAGCGCAGGAAGCACTCGAGGCCGGACTCGTTCATCTCGGTGAAAACCGTGATGAAGGGTTGCTGGAAAAGTGGGACAAGTTAAAAGGAGAGCCTATATGGCACTTCATTGGCAGCTTGCAGTCCAGAAAAGTTAAAAATATCATTGATAAAGTGTCATACATACATTCACTCGATCGTCTTTCGCTAGCTAAGGAAATTAATAAACGGGCGGAAAAGCCGATTAATTGTTTCATTCAGGTGAATGTATCAGGAGAAGAGTCAAAGCATGGATTGTCGCCTGCAGAAGTAATTACATTTGTAGAACAGCTTGCCAATTACGAGAAAATTGTCCTGTGCGGACTAATGACGATGGCGCCGTTAACAGATGATGAGAAGGTGCTGAGAACTTGCTTCAAACAGTTAAAACAGCTTCAGGAGGAAATTCAAAATAAGCAGCTGCCTTATGCCCCATGCACGGAGCTATCAATGGGAATGAGCAATGATTATCAAATTGCCATCGAAGAAGGCGCAACAATGGTGAGAATTGGAACGGCACTTGTTGGTGAATAAGCCCAGGAGGTGGAGTAATGGGAATCAAATCGAAGTTTAAAGCTTTCTTTCTGTTAGATGAGGATGACTATCAGCTAGTGGAAGAAACTGAGTCTGATGAAGAGGAAAGAACAGCAAAGAGCCCAAAATCCGCAAAGAAAAATGTAGTAAGCCTGCAAAGTGTGCAAAAGTCCTCCAAAGTGATTCTCAGTGAGCCGCGGGTATTTGCGGAAGCACAAGAAATTGCCGATCATTTGAAAAGCAGACGGGCTGTCATCGTTAATTTGCAGCGCATCCAGCATGATCAGGCAAAGCGGATCATTGACTTTTTAAGCGGAACGGTTTATGCAGTCGGTGGAGACATTCAACAGCTTGGCCAGAAAATCTTCCTTTGTACGCCGGATAATGTGGAGGTGGATGGCAACATTACACAGTTTATAACAGAAGACGATACTAATAATACGGGGTGGTCATAAGCAATATGTTAATCGTAGTCGATTTGCTCGTTAGACTGATTGAGCTCTATTCATGGGCTCTTATTATCTATATTTTAATGTCTTGGTTTCCGAATGCCCGCGAAACATCCATTGGACGCTTCCTTGCCAGAATTTGCGAGCCGTATTTAGAACCTTTTCGGAAGATTGTTCCCCCGCTTGGCATGATTGATATTTCGCCACTTGTTGCTTTCTTAGTGTTAAACCTGGCAGTGAGAGGATTGCATCAGCTTGCCATTTGGGTAATTTGATAACTTGATTGGATTGCAAGGGGAAGCGATGGCTTCCTTTTTTGCTTTTTATTTATTATGGAAGGAGAGCAGACTATGTCATCCATTTATCAGCATTTCCGCCCGGAGGAAAGAGAATTTATTGACCAGGTGCTTGAATGGAAGAGAGAAGCGGCTGAAATGTACGCGCCAAAGCTGACAGACTTCCTTGATCCGAGAGAACAGGAAATCGTTCAGTCGATTGTTGGAGGGCATGATGACACGGCTGCTTTCTTCTTCGGAGGAACGGATCAATCGGAGAGGAAAAGAGCTTATATTTGTCCCGGCTATTTTACCCCCCAAGAGAAGGACTTTGATGTTGTTCTATATGAAATTAAATATCCTGATAAATTTGTCTCTATTACCCATCCTCAAGTGCTTGGCAGTTTAATGGGACTTGGGTTGCGCCGTGGGAAGTTTGGCGATATCCTAACTGATGGAAGAAGGATTCAATTTTTAGCTGCAGAAGAAGTCAGCCATTATATTGAGCTGAATTTTAGCCAGGTTGGAAAAACAGCTATTGCACTGGATAGAAGAAGCTATGAGGAAGCTGTGGTGCAAGAGGAGAGCTGGAAGGAAATGAGCACGACTGTTAGTTCGTTGCGTCTCGATGCAATTTTATCCGCTTTTACAAAGCAGTCAAGACACAAAATACAACTTGCTATCAGAGGAGGACTTGTAAAAGTAAATTGGAAGCAGCAAGAGAATCCGGCTTTTGAATGTACAGAAGGAGATGTATTTTCTGTCAGAGGAGCAGGGCGAGCCAAGCTGTTAGCCATTGAAGGAAAAACAAAGAAAGAAAAGTGGCGAATTATACTCGGAATGGTAAAATAAATTCTCAAAATTAGAGGAATTTTACCACAAACTGTTGAAAAACCTTTATAATATTAAGCAGTGGACAAAAAAATGTGAATGAGAGATTTGCAATGGAGGTGGGCTTATGCCTTTAACGCCGTTAGATATACATAATAAGGAGTTCAGCAGAGGGTTTCGCGGATATGATGAAGATGAAGTAAATAATTTTTTGAATCAAATTATTAAAGATTACGAATTAATTATCCGAGAAAAAAAAGAGCTAGAAGAGCAGCTTAATAGCCAAAGCGAAAGACTTGGATATTTTTCGAATATCGAGGAAACACTAAATAAATCTATTGTTATTGCCCAGGAAACAGCAGAGGAAGTTAAAAGAAATGCTCACAAAGAAGCCAAGCTTCTTATTCGGGAAGCGGAAAAGAATGCAGACCGCATTGTAAATGAGTCGCTGGCAAAAGCGAGAAAGATTGCTATCGAAATCGAAGAGCTGAAAAAACAATCGAAGGTGTTTCGCACACGCTTCAAGATGTTAATGGAAGCGCAGCTTGATTTGCTTAATAATGATGATTGGGATGCACTAATGGAGTTTGAAGTAGATAATGATGAACTTGAGAAACTAAGTGAAGAAAAATTGTAAGCTTGACGAACCGCTAGACAATTTTTATAATTGAAACATTAGAAAAGCGAATAACATACATGCGATGATAGGGAGAGTACATTTTTCAATTTTTTAAGCGAGTCGGGGAACGGTGTGAGCCTGATATAAGCGAAAAATGGAAAATCACCCTGGAGCGCTCTTTTCGAACGACGGATCAAGTAGGGAAGAGCGAGTCATTCACGATACGAATGCTTGAGTGAACACATTTTTGTGTTAAGCAGGGTGGCACCGCGGGAAACCTTCTCGTCCCTTTTTTAGGGATGAGAAGGTTTTTTTGTTTAAAGCCACAGCTGTAAAAAAAGGAGGAGCTATGAATGGAGTATAAAGATACGTTATTAATGCCAAAGACAGAATTCCCAATGCGCGGCAATTTGCCAAAGCGTGAACCGGATATGCAGAAAAAATGGGAAGAAATGGATATTTATAAAAAGGTTCAAGAGCGGACGAAAGGGCGGCCGATGTTTATCCTGCATGATGGCCCTCCATATGCGAATGGTGATATTCATATGGGACATGCGCTTAATAAGATTTTGAAGGACTTTATTGTCCGTTATAAATCAATGAGCGGCTTTCAGGCACCATATGTGCCTGGTTGGGATACGCATGGACTGCCGATTGAGCAGGCGCTGACAAACAAAGGGGTAAAACGGAAAGAAATGACAATCGCGGAATTCCGTAAGCTATGTGAAGAGTATGCCTATGAACAAATAGCTAACCAGAAAGAACAATTTAAGCATTTAGGCGTACGCGGAGACTGGGACAACCCTTATATTACGTTAAAGCCAGAATATGAAGCACAGCAAATTAAAGTATTCGGTGAGATGGCGAAGAAAGGATATATTTATAAAGGATTGCGACCTGTATATTGGTCTCCATCCAGTGAGTCTGCTCTTGCTGAAGCTGAAATTGAATATAAAGATAAGCGTTCTCCATCTATTTATGTTGCTTTCGATGTGAAAGACGGAAAAGGCGTGTTGGAGGAAGGTACAAAAATTGTTATTTGGACGACAACACCGTGGACGATTCCTGCCAACCTCGGAATTTCCGTTCATCCTGAGTTAACGTATGCAGTGATCGAAGCGGACGGAGAACGATACGTCGTAGTGGAAGATTTAGTGGAAGAAGTAGCTTCTAAAGTAGGTTGGGAATCCTATCAAGTAGCGAAAACAGTAAAAGGAGCAGAGCTAGAATATATCGTAGCGAAGCATCCACTATACGGAAGGGATTCTCTCGTGATGCTTGGAGAACACGTAACGACAGATGCGGGAACAGGCTGTGTACATACAGCACCAGGCCATGGGGAAGATGACTTTATCATCGGTAAAAAATATGGGCTGGACGTTCTTTGCCCGGTTAATGATCGTGGGGTTATGACAGAAGAAGCAACAGGCTTTGCTGGTCTATTCTACGACGAGGCAAACAAACCGATTACCGAAAAACTAGAAGAGGCCGGTGCTCTTTTAAAACTAGAGTTCTTTACGCATTCTTATCCACATGATTGGCGGACGAAAAAACCGGTTATTTTCCGAGCCACAGCACAGTGGTTTGCATCGATTGACAAATTCCGCGACGAACTTCTTAAAGCAGTAAAAGAAACAAAGTGGGTACCTGCATGGGGAGAAACACGCCTATTCAATATGGTGCGTGACCGCGGAGACTGGTGTATTTCTCGTCAGCGTGCATGGGGAGTGCCGATCCCGGTTTTCTATGCTGAAAATAACGAGCCAATTATCACAGACGAAACAATTGCTCATGTATCTGAATTGTTCCGCGAGCATGGTTCAAATGTTTGGTTTGAAAGAGAAGCAAAGGACTTGCTTCCAGAAGGCTTTACGCATCCAGGCAGCCCGAACGGCCAGTTCACAAAAGAAACGGATATTATGGATGTGTGGTTTGATTCAGGCTCTTCTCATCAGGCTGTACTTGAAGAGCGCGAAGATTTGCAGCGTCCGGCTGATCTCTATCTTGAAGGATCAGACCAATATCGCGGCTGGTTTAACTCATCATTAACAACAGCGGTAGCTGTTACTGGCAAGGCTCCTTACAAAGGGGTGCTCAGCCATGGTTTTGCGCTTGATGGTGAAGGCCGCAAAATGAGTAAGTCACTAGGAAATGTTGTTGTCCCTTCCAAAGTAATGAAGCAGCTCGGAGCTGATATTTTACGCTTGTGGGTAGCATCAGTGGATTTTCAGGCAGACGTTCGTGTATCCGATGCGATTTTGAAGCAAGTAGCAGAAGTTTACCGGAAGATCCGTAATACATTCCGTTTCTTGCTTGGTAACTTGGCTGATTTTGAACCAGCTCGTGACACAGTCACGTACGAAAATCTACGAGAAGTGGATCAATTCATGCTCGTAAAACTGAATGGTCTAATTAAAGAAATTCATCATCATTATGAAAACTATGAGTTTGCGGCCATTTATCATGCGGTTAATAATTTCTGCACAGTCGACTTGAGTGCGTTCTATCTTGATTTTGCTAAAGATATTTTATATATTGAACCGGAAAGCCATAAAGATCGTCGTGCGATTCAAACGGTTCTTTATGAAACATTGCTTGCCTTAACGAAGCTTTTATCGCCAATTCTATCGCATACGGCTGATGAAGTTTGGGCACATGTACCAGGAGTATCGGAAGAAAGCGTCCAGCTGACAGATATGCCTGAGTGGAAAGAATTAACCGGCGCAGCAGAACTAACAGATAAATGGACTAAGTTTATGAATCTGCGCGATGATATTTTAAAAGCACTTGAAGCAGCACGAAATGAAAAAGTGATTGGAAAATCATTAACGGCGAAAGTCACCGTTTATACGGATAATGAAGCAGGTGCCCTGCTTGACTCTATCCAGGAAGATGTGAAACAACTGTTAATCGTTTCTGGTTTTGAACGGGAAGGAACAAAAGCCGAAGCCCCTGAAAATGCCCTTCATTTTGATCATGTAGCGGTTGTGGTTGAAAAAGCAGAAGGAGAAACGTGTGAGCGCTGCTGGATCGTTTCTACTGAAGTAGGAGAGGATTCGAAGCATCCGACACTCTGTCCACGGTGTGCGGAAGTTGTTTCAGAGCATTATTCAGAAGTAAAGTAAGATGGATAAAGGAAAGTCGGTAATATCGGCTTAAATGGGAGGTTGTCCTGCAAGTGTCGGTTCTGATAAATTATGCCTTACGGGTAATTATCGGAAACGCCTGTTGCTTGCAGGGCAGCTTTTTTAATGGATCGAAAAAGATGGGCAAGAATGGAGGAGTTTCCTTGTACTATTTATTAGCATTGCTAGTAATTTTGCTTGATCAGTGGACAAAGTGGTTGGTTGTAAAGGGTATGGAAATCGGTGAAAGCGTAGAAATTATTAAAAATTTCTTTTATATTACTTCCCATCGTAACCGGGGAGCTGCCTGGGGGATGTTGGAAGGGCAGTTTTGGCTGTTCTATGTCATTACGGTTGCTGTGGTGGCAGGAATTGTTTATTATATGCAGACAGAGGCAAAAAACAAACCGCTCATGAAGAGTGCTCTGGCTTTTTTGCTTGGAGGAGCGATTGGAAATTTTATTGATCGTGTATTCCGTAAAGAAGTTGTTGATTTTGTGAACACGTATATTTTCAACTATGATTTCCCAATATTTAATATTGCTGACGCAGCGCTGACAATCGGTGTGATTTTGCTGCTCATCGCCGTATTTATTGAGGACAAGAAAGAAAAGAGGAAGTTGAATGGATAGCATAGAATATATTGTCCGTGAAGAGGAAGAGAATGTAAGGATAGACAAAGTAGCCGCGGGCATTAATGAAGAGTGGTCACGTACCCAGGTGCAGGACTGGATTAAAGCAGGATTAATAAAAGTAAACGGCAAACCTGTCAAATCAAATTACAAATGTTTGACGGGAGATGAATTGCTCATTGAAATCCCTGACCCTGAGCCGCTCGATATTGAAGCTGAGGATTTAAATCTGGACGTTTACTATGAAGATGAGGATGTATTAGTTGTCAATAAACCGCGTGGAATGGTCGTCCACCCGGCTCCTGGGCATTTGTCGGGTACGCTTGTTAACGGGTTGATGGCTCATTGTAAGGATCTGTCGGGAATTAATGGTGTTATGCGTCCGGGAATTGTTCATCGGATTGATAAAGATACATCCGGTTTATTGATGGTCGCCAAAAATGATATGGCACACGAAAAGCTTGTTCAGCAGCTTGTAGATAAGTCGGTCACTCGAAAATATCAAGCCATTGTTCATGGAGTTATACCTCATGACCATGGGACAATTGATGCGCCAATTGGCCGTGACACAAAGGACAGGCAAAGCATGGCCGTCGTTAACGGTGGCAAGCATGCTGTTACGCATTTCCATGTGCTGGAGCGGTTCAAAGACTTTACGTTCGTTGAATGTGTGCTTGAGACAGGCCGTACTCATCAAATCAGGGTGCATATGAAATATATTGGCTACCCGCTTGCTGGTGATCCTAAATATGGACCGAAGAAGACGCTTAATATCGATGGCCAGGCACTGCACGCAGGTGTGCTCGGTTTTGTTCATCCGCGCACGGGTGAATATATGGAGTTTGAGGCACCGCTTCCCGAAGAATTTCAGCGGCTTTTGAAATTATTGTCCCAAAACAATTGACAATCACTAAAAGAAGCAGTAAGCTTAGAACAGTTGAATAAGACCTTTAAAAACAGTCCCGTGAGGCTGGGAAGGTGACGGATCATATGCAGGGAGAAGCTATGTCTTCCTCGCATATTTACACACATCTATCCTCTCGTCTACGCGGCGGGAGGATTTTTTTATGATCAACGTCATGAGGTGATGGAATGGAAAAAGCGACAGTTATGGATGAACAGGCCATACGACGGGCACTGACACGAATTGCCCATGAAATATTGGAGAAAAATAAAGGCATTGCCAATTGTGTGTTAATCGGGATCAAGACAAGAGGGATTTATTTAGCTCAAAGGCTGGCAGAACGCATTAAACAAATAGAGGGCCAAGACATACCAGTAGGTGATCTTGATATCAGTTTGTACAGAGATGATCTGTCCATCAAGACAGATAATAATGATCCTGAAGTAAAAGGCTCTGATATCCCTGTAAGTGTAACAGATAAGGTGGTTATTCTGGTTGATGATGTGCTTTACACGGGCAGAACAGTTCGGGCTGCCATGGATGCCCTTATGGATGTTGGACGTCCGTCCCATATCCAAATGGCTGTACTAGTTGACCGTGGCCATCGCGAGCTGCCGATCCGGGCAGATTATATCGGTAAAAATATTCCTTCAGCTAGCAGTGAACGAATTGTCGTTGAACTTGAAGAAGTCGACGGAACAGACCAAGTAACTATTCATGAATAAAATCAATGCTCTTTAATCGCTGTCCAGAGAGACAGTCAAAGAGGAAGCTAGCGTTGAAGTGTATAAAATATACAATAAACATGCATAACTTCATAGGAACCTTTTAAAAATGTCCAGAGAGGCATTTAAGGGTGTAGGACAATCGTGTGCATGGCGTTGCCGCCAAAACATTGTCTAAATGCTAAACACCCTTGAAAATGGGTGTTTTTTTTATGAAAAATGGAGGCGGAAAAACAATGATGCAAAATTTAGTTTCAATTAAGGATATGAATAAAGATGAAATTCTGTTAATATTAATGCAAGCAGAAAAATTTTCTCAAGGTGAGATCTGGCATGCTGGTCAACAAACATTTGTAGCTAACTTGTTTTTCGAGGCAAGCACGCGTACGAAGACGAGTTTTGAAGTAGCTGAGAGAAAATTAGGCCTTGATGTCATCCCATTTGAAGCAGGTAGTTCCAGTGTTTTAAAAGGAGAAACACTATATGACACTGTACGCACGCTTGAGTCGATCGGCGTCAATGCGGTCGTCATCCGCCATGAAGAAGATCGATATTACGAGCAGCTTGTCAATAAAGTGAATATTCCTGTGATTAACGCAGGGGACGGCTGCGGACAGCATCCTACACAGTGCCTGCTTGATTTATTCACCATTCAGCAGGAGTTTGGACGATTTGAGGGGGTAAAAGTAGGAATCGTCGGCGATATTCGCCACAGCCGAGTAGCTCGTTCAAATGCGGAAGCTCTCCGTAAGCTTGGTGCGGATGTGCGTTTCTCTGGCCCACCTGAGTGGTTCGCTGAGGATTATTTAACGGCTGGCGACTACATGGACTTGGACCGCCTTGTCGAGGAAGTCGACGTTTTAATGCTTCTCAGAATTCAACATGAACGCCATGGCGGTAAAGCAGCTATGACAAAAGAAGAATACCATAACTTGTATGGTTTAACTCTAGAAAGAGAAAAACGCATGAAGGCAGGAAGTATCATCATGCATCCGGCTCCCGTCAATCGAGATGTCGAGATTGCAGATAGCCTCGTAGAATGCGACAGATCACGTATTTTCAAACAAATGGAGAACGGTGTATTCATCAGAATGGCTGTTTTAAAACAAGTGCTGGAAGGGAGATTATCAAATGAACTGGCTAATCAAAAATGGCAATATTCTTGCTGAGAACGGGGAACTGAAAAAACAGGATATACGGATAGAAGAAACGAAGATCGCGGAGATAGGAGAGAACTTGACGGCGAACGGAGAAAATATCCTGGACGCAGAGGGACAGCTTATTATACCGGGCCTAATTGATCTGCATGTTCATTTGCGCGAGCCGGGCGGTGAACACAAAGAAACAATTAAAACAGGCACTATGGCAGCGGCAGCAGGCGGCTTTACTACGATTGCAGCTATGCCGAATACGCGTCCTGTGCCAGATACAGTTGAAAACCTAACTAACTTAAATAACCGTATTGAAGAAACAGCACATGTTCGGGTGCTTCCATATGCTTCTATTACGATTAGAGAAGCAGGAAAAGAGTTGACAGATTTTGCAAGTTTAAAAGAAACAGGAGCATTCGCTTTCACAGATGACGGGGTCGGTGTACAGCAGGCTGGGATGATGTACGAAGCTATGAAAAAGGCCGCAGCGATTGATGCAGCAGTTGTCGCTCATTGTGAAGATAATTCGCTCATTTATGGAGGAGCGGTTCATGCCGGCGAATTTGCAGCGGAAAATGATATTCCTGGTATTCCTTCAATCTGTGAATCTGTACATATTGCACGGGATGTACTGATCGCTGAAGCGGCAGGATGTCACTATCATGTTTGTCATATTAGTACCGAGGGGTCTGTTAGAACAGTAAAAGATGCAAAAAGAGCAGGCATTCGCGTAACAGCCGAAGTAACACCGCATCATTTGCTGCTTTGTGATGAAGACATTCCAGGAATGGATACAAACTTTAAAATGAATCCACCGTTACGTGGCAAAAAAGATCAGCAAGCCTTAATCGAAGGATTGTTAGATGGAACGATTGATTTCATTGCGACTGATCATGCTCCGCATACAGCTGAGGAAAAAGCAGCTGGCATGCAGACCGCTCCATTTGGCATCGTTGGATTGGAAACGGCGTTTCCACTTCTATACACGCATCTGGTACAAAAAGGGTTGATCACGCTAAAACAATTGGTAGATTGGATGACGATTAAACCAGCACAAGCTTTCGGACTGCCTTATGGCAAGCTTGAAGAAGGAGCAGTTGCTGATATTGCCCTAATTGATTTACAGGCTGAAAAAGAAATTAATCCAGAAAAGTTTTACTCAAAAGGAAAAAACACCCCATTTGCGGGTTGGAAATGCAACGGCTGGCCAACAGCCACCATCTCAGAAGGTAAACTCGTATGGCAGGAAGGAAAGGTGCAGGCATGAAAAAACAGCTGATTTTAGAAGATGGGACAGTCTTTGCTGGCAAGGGATTTGGCAGTGACAAAGATATCATTGGAGAAGTGGTCTTTACAACAGGAATGACTGGCTATCAGGAAATATTATCTGATCCGTCCTACTGTGGCCAAATTGTTACTTTTACGTATCCTTTAGTCGGAAACTACGGGATTAATCGCGATGATTTTGAAACAATCAACCCTGCTGTAAAAGCATTAATCGTTAAGGAAGCAGCTGATTTTCCATCAAATTTTCGCAGCGAAATGTCACTTGATGAGTATTTAAAAATGAAACAAATCCCAGCTATCTCCGGAGTAGATACAAGGAAATTAACAAGAATTATTCGTCAGTACGGAACATTAAAAGGCGCTATCGTTTCCATGGAAGAAAAAGCAGAGGACGTGATTCATCGCCTGCGGGCAGCTGTCTTGCCTACAGATCAAGTGGATCAGGTGTCTACGAAATCCGCTTATCCGAATCCGGGACGTGGCTACCGCGTGGTTCTTATGGATTTCGGTATGAAGCACGGCATCTTGCGCGAATTAAACAACCGTGATTGCGATGTGATCGTCGTTCCGCACGATACAACAGCTGAGGAAATCCTGCAATTGAATCCTGATGGGATTATGCTGTCCAACGGACCTGGAGATCCGAAAGATGTACCACACGCCATTGAAACAGTAAGAAAGCTGATTGGGAAAACACCGATCTTCGGCATCTGTCTTGGCCATCAGCTGTTTGCTCTTGCATCTGGTGCAGATACGTTCAAATTGAAATTCGGGCATCGCGGTTCCAATCATCCGGTGAAAGATCTAGCTACAGGAAAAACAGCTCTTACCTCTCAAAACCACAGCTACGCAGTAGATGAGGAGACGATTGCCAATACAGAATTAGAAGTCACTCACATTGCGTTAAACGACGGAACAGTTGAAGGTCTTGCTCATAAAACATATCCGGCCTTCACGGTTCAATATCATCCGGAAGCATCGCCAGGACCAGAGGATGACAACCACTTATTTGACCGCTTTATCAACATGATGAAAGAACATGCTGGGAAGGAGCTTCAACATGCCTAAACGTACAGATATTGAAAGTATACTAGTAATAGGATCAGGTCCGATTGTGATTGGCCAAGCTGCGGAGTTTGATTATGCTGGAACACAAGCCTGTTTGGCTTTAAAAGAAGAAGGTTACCGTGTAATCCTTGTTAACTCGAATCCAGCGACGATCATGACAGATACTGAAATCGCTGATGCTGTTTATATCGAACCGATCACATTAGAGTTTGTTAGTCGGATTATTCAAAAAGAGCGCCCGGATGCGATCTTACCAACACTCGGTGGGCAAACAGGCTTAAATATGGCTGTAGAACTTGCCAAAGCAGGTGTTTTAGAAGAGTACGGCGTGAAAGTGCTTGGAACAGAATTGTCAGCGATTGAGCAGGCAGAAGACCGTGATCTATTCCGACAGCTCATGAATGAATTGAATGAGCCGGTACCGGAGAGTGAAATTATCCATACGTTGGAAGAAGCCTATACGTTTGTTGAACAAATTGGCTATCCGGTTATTGTGCGTCCGGCTTATACGCTTGGCGGTACAGGCGGCGGAATCTGTACGAACGAAGAAGAGCTGATTGAGACGGTAACGAGCGGACTTAAGTACAGCCCTGTAACACAGTGTTTATTAGAGAAAAGCATTGCTGGTTTTAAAGAAATTGAGTATGAAGTGATGCGTGACTCCAATGACAATGCAATCGTCGTTTGTAACATGGAAAATATTGATCCGGTGGGAGTTCATACAGGCGATTCCATTGTTGTGGCGCCAAGCCAGACGCTAAGCGACCGTGAGTATCAAATGTTGCGGAATTCCTCCTTGAAAATCATTCGTGCGCTTGGTATTGAAGGCGGATGTAATGTGCAGCTTGCGCTTGATCCGTACAGCTTCCAATATTACATCATTGAGGTCAATCCGCGCGTCAGCCGTTCATCTGCCCTCGCTTCAAAAGCGACAGGCTATCCAATTGCCAAGCTTGCTGCAAAAATTGCTGTCGGCTTAACGTTAGATGAAATGAAAAACCCGGTAACAGGAAAAACATACGCTTGCTTCGAGCCAGCCCTTGATTATATTGTTTCAAAAATTCCAAGATGGCCGTTTGATAAATTTGAGTCTGCGAACCGTACACTTGGCACGCAGATGAAAGCAACAGGGGAAGTGATGGCCATCGGCCGCACGCTTGAGGAATCTATTCTGAAAGCTGTTCGTTCTCTTGAGAGCGGTGTGTATCATTTGGAGCTTGAAGATGCGAAGGAAGCAAGCGATGCGTTGATTGAAAAGCGTATTAGAAAAGCAGGAGACGAAAGACTCTTCTATATTGGTGAAGCGCTGCGCCGCGGTGTAACCATTGAAGCGATTCATGAGTGGTGCCAAATCGATCTATTCTTCTTAAAGAAATTCTCAAATATTGTCGAGTTTGAGAAAGAAGTAGCAGCGAACCGATTTGATGCAGAAACAGCACAAACAGCTAAAGAAATGGGCTTTGCTGACTCTACTATTGCTGCGCTTTGGGGCGTCAGAGAAAAAGAAGTATATGACTGGCGCAAAGAAAATCAAATTATCCCAGTGTATAAGATGGTAGATACATGTGCGGCTGAGTTTGAATCTGCAACGCCATATTATTATGGAACGTATGAAGAAGAAAACGAGTCCATCGTAACGGACCGCAAAAAGGTAGTTGTACTTGGTTCTGGACCGATCCGTATCGGTCAGGGGGTTGAGTTTGACTATGCAACGGTTCACTCTGTCTGGGCGATTAAAGAAGCTGGATATGAAGCGATCATTATCAATAACAACCCAGAAACCGTATCAACAGACTTTAGTATATCTGACAAGCTGTACTTTGAACCGCTTACGATTGAAGATGTTATGCATATCATTGATTTAGAACAGCCAGAGGGCGTTGTTGTTCAATTTGGCGGCCAAACAGCGATTAATCTAGCAGAAAAATTGATAGAACACGGAGTGAAAGTTCTAGGCACAACGGTTGAGGACCTGGATCGAGCAGAGAACCGTGATAAATTCGAACAAACACTTCAATCCTTAGACATTCCACAGCCGCTTGGAAAAACAGCTTTCTCTGTAGAAGCCGCTGTAAAAATTGCTGAAGAGATTGGTTATCCGGTTCTCGTTCGTCCGTCTTATGTACTCGGCGGCCGGGCTATGGAGATTGTGTATAAAGAAGCTGAGCTGCTTCACTACATGAAAAATGCCGTGAAAGTCAATCCAGATCATCCAGTACTCATCGACCGCTACTTAACTGGAAAAGAAATTGAAGTAGATGCCATTTCTGATGGTACAGATGTTGTGATCCCAGGCATTATGGAACATATCGAGCGGGCTGGTGTTCACTCTGGTGACTCGATTGCAGTATATCCGCCGCAGCAATTGACAAAAGAACAAAAAGAAACGATTGTGGATTATACGATCCGATTGGCGAAAGGCTTGAATATTGTCGGTTTATTAAACATCCAATATGTGGTTTCTAGAGGAGAAGTATTCGTGCTGGAAGTCAATCCACGTTCAAGCCGTACGGTTCCTTTCCTTAGCAAAATTACGAACATCCCAATGGCGAACATTGCGACGAAAGCGATCCTTGGACACTCCCTGCAAAGCCAGGGGTATGAAACAGGCCTTGTAAAAGAAGAGAAAGGCGTGTTCGTGAAAGTGCCGGTGTTCTCATTCGCTAAATTGCGCCGTGTAGATACTACACTTGGACCTGAGATGAAATCAACAGGTGAAGTAATGGGGAAAGACACAACAGTTGAAAAAGCTTTGTATAAGGGGCTTGTGGCAGCTGGCATTAAGATTCCTACAAAAGGCACCGTCTTAATGACAGTAGCAGATAAAGACAAAGAAGAAGCACTAGACTTAGCAAAACGCTTCTATAATATCGGCTACAAACTACTGGCTACGCACGGCACGGCGCAATATCTTAAAGAAGCTGGAGTGCCTGCAGAAACAGTGGCTAAAATTGGCGCAAAAGGACCCGACATTCTTGACACCATCCGCTCTGGTGAAGCCCAATTTGTTATTAACACATTAACAAGAGGCAAACAGCCTGCGCGTGATGGATTCCGTATTCGCCGCGAAACAGTAGAAAACGGCATTCCATGTCTAACGTCCTTGGATACAGCAGAAGCCATTCTGCGTGTGTTAGAATCAATGATTTTCTCTGCGGAATCTATGCCGAAGGCCGAGACTTCAAAAAAGTCTGAGGCGGTGTTTATATGATTAAAAAAGAATGGATGACGGTTGTTTCGCAACAAAACATTGCTAAAAATATATATGAGCTCACTCTTCAAGGTGAGCTCGTACAAGAGATGAACGAACCTGGCCGGTTCGTTCATCTTAAAGTAAGCGGACAAACGATGCCGCTGCTTCGCCGGCCTATCAGTATTGCAAATATCGATCAGGTGAACTCACGCTTTACAATGATTTACCGGGCAGAGGGCGAAGGGACAAAACTGCTTGCTGAAAAAAAGCCAGGGGATCAAGTTGATGTACTTGGCCCGCTTGGCCATGGTTTCCCAGTGAATGAAGCACAAGCAGGAGAAACGGCTATTTTAGTCGGAGGCGGCATCGGAGTGCCACCGCTGTATGAATTATCTCAACGGTTAAACGAAAAAGGTGTAAAGACAATTCATGTGCTAGGTTTTCAATCAGCAGATGTTGCTTTTTATGAAGATAGATTTGCTGAACTAGGCGAAACATATGTCGCGACTGTTGATGGTTCACTCGGTACAAAAGGATTTGTAACAGATGCGATCCGTGAGTTTAATTTACAAGGGGATATCTTGTACTCCTGCGGTCCAGTTGTCATGTTGAGAGCACTCGAGGAGCTGCAATTAACGAAAAAAGGATTTATTTCATTAGAGGAACGGATGGGCTGCGGCATCGGCGCTTGCTTTGCCTGTGTGTGCCATACACAAAATGACCCAACTGGCACGGAATACCGCAAAGTCTGCAGTGATGGACCTGTATTTCCAATGGGAGAGGTGGCTTTATGAGTAGATTAGAAACGAAACTGCCTGGTTTAACATTAAAAAATCCTATCATGCCTGCATCGGGCTGCTTCGGTTTTGGTCGTGAATTTAGCCAACTTTATGACCTGGATGTTCTGGGGGCCATCATGATTAAAGCAACAACTGAAGAACCGCGCTTTGGCAATCCGACTCCGCGTGTAGCGGAAACACCGGCAGGAATGCTAAATGCCATTGGTTTGCAAAACCCAGGGCTAGAAAAAGTAATGGAAAGAGAACTGCCTTGGTTAGCGCAACATAATGTGCCGATCATTGCCAATGTAGCTGGTTCCCAAGTAGAAGATTATGTAGAAGTAGCCCGTACGATTTCAAGCTCTCCCCATGTTCAGGCGCTAGAGCTAAACATCTCTTGTCCAAATGTAAAAACAGGTGGAATCGCTTTTGGAACAGTGCCAGAAACAGCAAAACATTTGACGAAGAAAGTCAAGGAAGTATCTGAAGTTCCAGTTTATGTGAAACTGTCTCCAAATGTATCAAATATCGTAGAAATGGCGAAAGCTGTAGAAGACGGCGGAGCCGATGGCTTAACGATGATTAACACGCTGCTCGGCATGCGCATTGATTTAAAAACAGGCAAGCCGATACTCGCTAATCGGACAGGCGGCTTATCAGGACCAGCTATCAAGCCAGTTGCGATCCGGATGATTTACGAAGTAAGCCAGCAGACGAACCTGCCGATCATTGGTATGGGCGGTATCTCTACGGTAGAAGATATTATTGAATTTTATCTGGCTGGTGCCGATGCCGTTGCGATTGGCACAGCGAATTTTTCCAATCCATACATTTGTCCTGAGCTCATTAAGGAATTGGATGAGTATTTGAGTGTGAATCAGATTGATCATATAAGCGAATTAACAGGAAGGAGCTGGGCTGAAGATGGAAAAAGAACCTATTATTGCTCTTGATTTTCCGACATGGGAAGATACAGAACATTTTTTGCAGCTTTTCCCTAAAGAATCATTGTATGTAAAAGTGGGAATGGAGCTTTACTTGCAAAATGGCCCTGCTATTATTGAGAAGCTAAAAAAGATGAATCATCGAATTTTCTTAGATTTAAAACTTCACGATATCCCTAATACCGTACAACAAGCAATGAAGGGGCTTGCCAACCTCGGCGTCGATATGATCAATGTGCATGCAGCAGGCGGAGAGAAAATGATGGCAGCTGCCAGGGAAGGATTAGAGCAAGGAGCAGCAGGGAACAGGCCGTTGCTTTTAGCAGTTACCCAGTTAACCTCCACTTCCGAAAAACAAATGCATAGTGAACAGCTTATACCGGTTTCTTTGGAAGAATCGGTGCTTCATTATGCCAAGCTGACGAAGGCAGCTGGCTGTGATGGTGTCGTCTGTTCAGTCCATGAAGCAGCGCGTATCGGTGAAGTATGCGGAGCGGAATTCTTACGAGTGACACCGGGGATACGGCTGAAGGAAGATGAAGCGAACGACCAGCAAAGAATTGCTGACCCAGCAGGCGCGAGAGTGCTTGGTTCTTCAATGATTGTGGTAGGACGTTCCATTACGAAGGCGACTGAGCCGCTTAAAGCTTATCAAAAAGTAAAGCAGCAGTGGGGAGAGATGACGAATGTTAAATAAAGAAATTGCAGAAAAGTTATTAGATATTCAAGCGGTCTTTTTACAACCAAGCGAGCCATTTACGTGGTCTTCCGGAATCAAATCACCAATCTATTGTGATAATCGCTTGACATTGTCTTATCCAGAAACAAGAAAAACGATCGCTAAAGGGCTCGTTTCGTTAATTGAGGAACATTATCCGGAAGCGCAGCTGATTGCTGGCACTGCGACAGCAGGTATTCCGCATGCTGCTTGGGTCAGCGACCTCATGGACTTGCCCATGTGCTATGTCCGTTCAAAAGCGAAAGGACACGGCAAAGGAAACCAAATTGAAGGCAAAGCAGAACCGGGAACAAAAGTAGTCGTCGTTGAAGATTTAATCTCTACAGGTGGAAGTGCCATTACAGCAGTGGAAGCTCTTCGTGAAGCGGGATGTGAAGTGCTCGGCGTCGTAGCAATCTTTACATATGAGCTGCAAGCAGGAAAAGACAAGCTGGAAGCAGCGAACGTGACCGCTCATAGTCTAAGCAGCTATTCTACCTTAATTGAAGTAGCAGTTGAAAAAGAGTATGTCAAAGAAAGCGAGCTGGAAACACTTCGCGAGTGGCAAAAGAATCCTGCTAACTGGAAATAAGAAGATAAAAGGGGCGGCCCGAAAAGTTAGTTGCATACTAATTTTTCGAGCCGCCCTTTATTATGATTTCTTCATTTTTATTACGAGATCTTCATTAGGTGTGACATACACCGTTTGCTGATTGTCATAAATGACGAACCCTGGCTTGGCTCCACTCGGTTTTTTTACATGCCGCACTTTCGTGAAATCGACTGGGACCGAACTGGATGATTTTGCTTTGCTGAAATAGGCTGCAAGGTTGGCAGCTTCTAAGATCGTACTTTCTGGCGGATCTTCGCTGCGAATGACCACATGAGATCCTGGAATATCTTTCGTATGAAGCCAAATTTCATCCCGTCGAGCAAATTTATTCGTTAAATAATCATTTTGCTTATTGTTTTTACCAACAAAAATAAGAGTGCCGTCACTTGCTTCATAGGTTTCCAGTTCAGGCTTGCTAGTTACAGGTTTCTTTTTCTTAGATGATTTTGCTTTCATATAGCCTTCATCTATTAATTCTTCACGAATTTCCTCAATGTCTTTCGGTGAAGCAGATTCAATCTGTTGCAGGAGGTGATCAATATAAGTAATTTCTTCTTTCGTGCTCTCAATCTGATCAGTTACAGCTAAGATGGCGTTTTTGGCTTTTTGGTATTTTGAAAATAACTTTTGCGCATTTTCTGATGGTGTTTTCTGTGGATCCAAAGGAATGGTAATTTTGCCGCCGCTTTCATCATAGTAGTTTACGACTTCTATTTCCTTCATTCCTTTTTCAACTGCATATAAATGAGCGGTTAACAATTCCCCGTATAACTGAAAGCGATCAGCATGTTCAGCTTCTTCTAACGTGTGTGCGAGTTTGAGCAGCTTGGTTTCATTTTTTTCTTTTTCATTTTTTAACAAGCGTTCAATATCATTCGCCTGCTGTTTTACCCGATCGCGGTCTGCTTTCCCAACGTAGAAGCGATCCAGCAATTCGCTTAATGATTGAAACACTTTTCGCTCGCCTGGCAAATGCTGCAGATCTTTAAAATAAAAAGCAGATTTTTGGTCATGTTCAATAAGCGTCGGGGTATAGTGATGTTCCCTTATCGGCCTCATTTCTTCCATGAACGTATGAGGCAGTGTTTCTCGGTTTGCCAGGCCGCTTTGGTAGACAATTTCCTTAGCGATTAGCGGAGAAAGCCCGGAAAATGCGGAAACGAGCTGGCGGTCGAGACGGCCGCTATTAAAATCCAGCTGTCGAAGAATATCTTCTCTGTCACAAGTAAGGGGATTCATCTTATTTTGTGCAGGAGGATAAACGTAATCATAGCCTGGCAGCACGGTCCGATAGCTGTTCACTGCCGCTGATATGTGCTTGATGCTGTCTATGATTGTTCCTTTTTGCTGATCAACGAGAACAATATTGCTGTGGCGTCCCATAATCTCAACAAACAGCTGTTTATAGGCAATATCGCCGATTTCGTTTTTTCCTCTGAAGTGAAAAATAACGAGCCGGTCGAGCTCCACCTGTTCAATAGCTTCTAACACAGCCCCTTCTAAATGCTTGCGCATCATCATACAAAAAAGAGGAGGCTCTTTTGGGTTCTCATAACTTTCTACGGTTAGCTGTACCCTTGCATAGGAGGGATGGGCGGAAAGTAAAAGTTTATGATTTTTACCTTTTGCCCGGATGATTAAAATAATTTCATTTTTATAGGGCTGGTGAATTTTGTTCACTCGTCCCCCCTGAAGACTCTCAGATAATTCTTTTGTAATCGCTCTTGTAAATAAACCGTCAAATGACATAGGCTGTCTTCCTTTTCCTTAACTTTAGTTAAAACTTAACTAAATGATAACATGTTTTGACCTGCGACTGAATAATCATGCTATGAGAAGGACAAGTTTGTCCATTAAAGGAGTGAGGAGATGAATTTTCACGAGCTGAGACAAGAGGAAGTAGAGACGAAGCTTCAGACAAGCATTCAGCGCGGGTTAACAACAGAAGAAGCCGAAAGGCGAAAAAACCAATATGGCAGCAATGAGCTGACTGAGGGAAAGCTACCTTCAGCCTGGCTGGTTTTTATTCGTCAGTTTAAGGATTTTATGGTTCTTGTGCTCATTGCAGCGACTGTCATCTCCGCTTTAATGGGAGAGTATATTGACTCCGCTGCAATCTTTGCCATTATTATTATTAATGGTGTACTTGGATTCCTGCAGGAAAGAAGAGCAGAGAAGTCCTTGCAGGCATTAAAAGAATTGTCCGCTCCGCAGTCGCTCTCTTTGCGTGATGGAGAATGGAAAAAAATACAGTCTGCCGATATTGTTGTGGGGGATGTATTGAAATTTTCCGCTGGAGATCGGATTGGGGCAGATATCAGGCTGCTTGAAGCGACTAATCTGGAAATTGAAGAATCTGCTATGACCGGAGAATCTGTTCCTGTTGAAAAGCATGCCTCTCCGCTGAAAGGAGAAAATCCGGCTCTTGCTGATATGAAAAATATGGCATTCATGGGTACGCTCGTTACACGTGGAAGCGGGATTGGTATAGTGACAGCGACGGGCATGAAAACAGCGATGGGAAATATCGCGTCTATGCTACAATCAGCCGAACGATCAGAAACACCATTGCAACGCCGATTGGAGCAGCTTGGAAAAATACTAATCGCTGCTGCCTTGTTTTTAACTGTTCTTGTGGTGGGGATTGGTATTGTTCAAGGGCATGAACTCTATACGATGCTATTGACAGGTGTGTCCCTTGCTGTTGCCGCTATACCGGAAGGGCTGCCGGCTATCGTTACCGTTGCATTGTCACTTGGTGTTCAGCGCATGATTAGGCAAAAAGCGATTGTCCGACAGCTAGCTGCTGTAGAAACACTTGGATGTACAACTGTCATTTGTTCAGATAAAACCGGTACCATGACTCAAAATCAAATGACGGTTACTGACGCATGGGGTGGCGGAAAACATTGGATGATTAGCGGGAAAGGCTATGAACCAAAGGGGAAATTTTTTGAAGAAACGACAGAAATCACTCCCTCAGCAGAGAAGAGTCTGTATCAGCTGCTCACATTTGGACTGTTATGCAACCACGCGGAATTAAAAAAGAAAGAGAAAGAATATGTGGTTCAGGGAGATCCGACAGAAGGAGCGCTTCTAACAGCAGCATTCAAAGCTGGATTGAGTCGCGAACAGCTTGCAAAGACTTTTACAGTGGAGCAGGAGTTTCCCTTTGATTCGAAAAGAAAAATGATGACCGTAATAATTAAGGATGCACAGGGCCAGCGTTTTACGGTTACAAAGGGAGCGCCGGACGTTCTAATGGGAAAGAGTGATTATATCTTATGGGAAGAAAAGAGACAGGTCTTCTCCAAATTATATAGAAAGAAAACGGAAGAAATGTTGCAAACCCTTGCAGGCAGAGCTCTGCGGGTTATCGCTGTTGCTTATAAGCCGCTGCGTGCGACAGACACAATTAATGATGCCGCACAAGCTGAGTCCGGCATGACATTTATCGGAATGCAGGGGATGATTGATCCACCGCGACCAGAGGTTAAGCAGGCAATCACAGAATGTAGACAGGCCGGCATCCGGACTATTATGATTACCGGGGATCATAAAGAAACGGCAGCAGCCATTGCCGGCGACTTAGGGCTTGCCGATCGTCAATCAGATATTCTAGACGGACAGGCGCTCAGTGAGATGACGGAGGAAGAAATGGAAAAAGCAGCGGAACATACAGCTGTGTATGCACGAGTTTCTCCGGAGGATAAGCTAAAAATTGTTAAAGCTTTGCAAAAGAAAGGGCACATTGTAGCCATGACTGGAGATGGGGTGAACGATGCTCCGGCGATTAAGGCGGCTGACATCGGGATAGCCATGGGGATAACGGGCACTGATGTCGCCAAAGAAGCTTCCTCATTAGTTTTAGCAAATGATCATTTTGCTACTATTAAAGCCGCTGTAGAAGAAGGCCGAAACATCTATGAAAATATCCGCAAGTTTATCCGGTACTTGCTGGCATCTAATGTCGGTGAAATTTTAGTGATGCTATTTGCGATGATTTTAGGTATGCCTCTGCCGCTCGTTCCGATTCAAATTTTATGGGTAAACTTAGTAACAGACGGCCTGCCAGCACTGGCTCTTGGCCTTGATAAGGCAGAGGAAGATGTGATGAAAAGACCGCCTAGGCACCCGAAAGAAGGTGTGTTTGCGAGAGGGCTTGCATGGAAAATTGTTTCCCGTGGATTTTTAATCGGTGCAGCGACACTTGTTGCTTTTATTATCGCCTATCAGCAGCACTCTCACAATTTGGTTTATGCTCAGACGGTGGCGTTTGCTACACTCGTAACGGCTCAATTGATCCACGTATTTGATTGCCGAAGTGAAAAATCGGTACTGGCGCGCAATCCATTTGGCAATATGTATTTGATCGCAGCGGTTATCTCTTCCTTCTTGCTGATGGTTGCCGTTATTTATATACCTCAGCTTCAGACAATTTTCCATACAGTTGCTCTCGCACCAAGAGAATGGCTGCTCGTCTTTGGAATTGGAGCTATCCCGACATTTTTACTTGCAGGATCATTTTTTGCAAGAAAAAGAAAATAGAATATGGTACAATATGAAAGGTAGTAGAGTAAACTCTATTGCCTTTTTATTATGTCGACAGGATGTGAGTGGCTGATGGTAACGAGCATGACAGGATTTGGCAGAAGCAAAATAAAATCAGCCGATTGTGCGGTGATTGTAGAGATGAAGTCGGTCAATCATCGGTTTAGCGAGTTTCAAATAAGAATGCCGAGACAATTAATAAAAATTGAAGATAAAATAAAGAAAGAGCTATCAAAATACATACAAAGAGGCCGGGTTGAGCTATTTGTTACCATTGAAGGAGGAGGTCTCGTTCATCGAACACTGCAGGTCGATTGGCAGCTGATGGGGGAGTTTGTCAGCTTGATGGAACAAATAACCGAAAAGCATGGGTTATCAGGAAAGCCAGATTTGAAAGATTTGCTGCAGCGCTCGGATTTTATTACAATCGAGGAAAGCGAAGAAGAAAACTCAGCATTGGAAAGTCTTGTTTTAGAAACGGTTGCTTCTGCAGCAGCACGGCTGTATGAAATGCGCCGTGTGGAGGGAGAGGAATTAAAGAAGGATCTTCTTCTTTTGTTAGCGGATTTGGAACAAAGACTGTTTCAGATCAAAAAGAGAGCGCCGATAGTCATTGAAGCATACAGTCAGCGGCTTGAGCGCCGAATGAAGGAAATAGTATCGGGTGCATTCGATCCGGACCGGCTGGCAACAGAGGTGGCGGTATTTGCCGATAAATCGGATATACATGAGGAATGCATCCGTCTTGAAAGTCATATCCAGCAATTTCGTCAGGCCCTTGAACAGGAAGGATCTGTTGGCCGCAAATTGGATTTTATGATTCAGGAAATGAACCGCGAAGTGAATACGATTGGTTCGAAAGCGAATGATTCTATGATTAGTTCAGGTGTTGTTGAGTTAAAGACAAGTCTTGAAAAAATGAGAGAACAAGTGCAAAATATCGAATAAAACAAAGCTTGCTTTATTAAAGGCTGTTATATTGGAGGAACTTTATGTCCATTCGATTAATTAATATCGGATTTGGCAATATTGTATCTGCGAATCGGATCATCTCTATTGTCAGTCCGGAGTCGGCACCGATCAAGCGCTTTGTGCAGGAGGCAAGAGAAGCAGGCACGCTGATTGACGCTACTTATGGAAGAAGAACAAGAGCGGTGCTCGTGATGGACAGCGACCATGTCATTTTATCTGCTGTCCAGCCGGAAACAGTTGCCCAGCGAATTCTCTCCAAAGAAGAAGTAACTGAAGAAGGGCAGGGAAAGGCATGAAAGAAAAAGGTTTACTGATTGTTTTATCAGGACCTTCCGGAGTGGGAAAAGGAACGGTAAGAAAAGAAATTTTCTCGCAGCCGGATGTGAAGTTTGAATATTCTATTTCAATGACCACGCGTGCTCCGCGTAAAGGAGAAGTGGACGGCGTCGATTATTTTTTCAAGTCCAGGGAAGAGTTTGAACAGTTAATTGCTGAAGGCAAGCTGCTCGAATATGCAGAATTCGTCGGCAATTATTATGGCACTCCTGTTGATTATGTACGGGAAACGCTTGATGATGGCCGTGATATTTTTCTGGAGATTGAAGTGCAGGGGGCTCGCCAAGTACGGGAAAAATTCCCGGAAGGACTATTTATTTTTCTGGCACCGCCGAGCTTGTCAGAACTTCATAGCCGAATCCTGACACGTGGAACGGAAAGCGATGAAGTAATTAAAGGCCGAATGGAAAAAGCCCGAAAAGAAATTGAAATGATGAATCTATATGATTACGTCGTGGAAAATGATGAAGTTGAAAAAGCGTGCAGCCGTATACAGGCTATTATCGTGGCTGAGCATTGCCGTCGGGAACGTGTGCAGCATCGCTATAAAAAAATGTTGGAGAGTGATTGAGATGTTATATCCGTCTATTGATAATCTGTTAACAAAAATTGATTCTAAATATTCTTTAGTCAGCATTGCGGCGAAACGTGCCCGCAGCCTTCAGGAAAATGATTCTACGCAAATGCTCGATTCTTACGTTTCTCACAAATATGTCGGTCGCGCGCTTGAAGAGATCTATGCCGATAAACTAAAAATGAAAGAAAAAGATCAAGATCAAATTTACGATGATGAAGTGTAAAACGGCTTCAGGAATAACAACCTTTGGAAGGTTGTTATTTTTTTACATGAAAAGAGATGTAAGTGAAGAAAGTCAATACTCATATAACTGAAATAGCCGTATATGCGCTTATAAAGTAGACAAAAGCTGTTTTAAACAATGTTGGCCTAAATGAAAAGCCCTTGTCTTTTAAAGAACGGAACCTGATGAGAAACAGAGTAGGCTGAGGGGATCATCACGGAGGACAAGAGTCTGTCAATCAGCTTGCAGTAGCTGGCCGCTTTGTTTGAACAAAGAATTGGAGGGTTCATTGTGTTAAGTGAAAAGAAGATTCTGCTGTGTGTAACTGGAGGAATTGCTGTTTATAAGGCAGCCGCATTAACGAGTAAAATGGTACAGGCCGGTGCAGAGGTAAAAGTAATTATGACTGCCTCTGCCTGTGAATTTGTCACCCCGCTCACTTTTCAGGCACTGTCGCGCAATGAGGTATATACAAACACATTTGATGAAAAACATCCAGAAGTCATTGCGCATATCGATTTGGCGGACTGGGCGGATTTAATTCTTGTAGCCCCTGCTACGGCCAATATGATAGGGAAGCTTGCCAATGGAATTGCTGATGATATGATTTCCACTACTTTACTTGCTTCAACAGCCCCTGTTTGGGTGGCTCCAGCTATGAATGTTCATATGTATGAGCATCCAGCGGTGAAGAAAAACCTTGCAACGCTAGCTGATTTCGGCTGGCAGTTTGTTGAGCCGGGGGAAGGTTTTCTTGCCTGTGGCTACGTTGGTAAGGGACGTTTAGAAGAACCTGAAAAAATCGTCGATCTCATGGAGAAATTTTTTCGCCAGAAAGAAGAGCAGCCTTTAAAAAATAAAAAAGTGATGATCACTGCTGGCCCAACGCGGGAAATCATTGATCCAGTCCGTTTTTTGACGAATCGCTCGACTGGAAAAATGGGATATGCCTTGGCGGAAGCGGCACGTGATATGGGGGCGGATGTATATTTAATATCGGGACCCGTTTCAATCACTCCGCCGGTGGGAGTGGAAATAAAATATGTCCAAAGTGCCGAAGAGATGTATGAAGCCGTTATGGAAAGATTTGCTAATAGTGATATTGTCATTAAAACGGCAGCCGTGGCAGATTACCGGCCAAAGCTAGTTCATAGAGAAAAATTGAAAAAGCAAGAAGGCGATTTAACCATTGAAATGGAACGCACAAGAGATATTTTAAAAACACTGGGACAAGAAAAAACACATCAAATGCTTATTGGCTTTGCTGCTGAAACAACTAATATTGAAGAATACGCGCGTAAGAAGCTGAAAACGAAGCAAGCAGACATGATTGTGGCTAACAATGTTAAACTTGATGGAGCAGGATTTGGTGCTGAAACAAATATCATTTCAATTTTTAAAAAAGACGGCACTCAAAAAGATTTTGACTTAATGACGAAGAAAGCAGCAGCGCGAGAAATCTTGTTAGAGGCAGCAGTCGATTTAAAAAAGGGTGAACATGCATGCAAGTAGCTAGCGTCATCGTAGATGTAGCGGCGATGCAGACAGATAAAGAGTTCGATTATACAATTCCAGAAAAATGGGAAGGGTTAATCCAGCCGGGAATGAGAGTCATCGTTCCATTTGGTCCACGAAAAATTCAAGGGTTTGTCACCGCACTCAAGAGCAAATCCAATGTCAAAAAAATGAAGGCTATTATTGAGCCGATGGATTTACTGCCGGTATTAAATGAAGAACTTCTCCAGCTTGCCGATTGGCTTACAGAAACAACGCTCTGCTTTAAGATATCTGCTTATCAGGCGATGCTTCCAGCTGCGATGAAAGCAAAGTATGAAAAAGTTTTTCACATAAGAGAAGTAGAGCAGCCGATGAATGAGGAGCTTGCGCGCTTATTTAACCAGCACGGTGAAATGACTTGGGAAGCAGCAGCAAAAGCAGGACTGCTCAATTCCTTGCGTCAGGAAGTAAAAGCGAACCGGGCAGAACTGGTTTATAAAGTGAAAAGCAGAGAAAAGAAAAAGAGTATTCGGATGATCAGGCTTGCTCTAGAGGAGAAGGAGCTAGCTGACCGTTTAGAGGCTCTTCCAGTCAATGCCCGCAAACAAAAGGATGTTTTACATTACTTATCAGCAACTGAACAGCCTTTGCTTACAGCAAAAGAAGTGATGGAACAAACAGATACCTCGAATAGCACCTTGAAAAGCTTAATTGAAAAAGGTTTGATCATTGAACACTATCAGGAAGTTTACCGTGACCCTTACGAAAATAGACAATTTGAGCAAACAGAGCCGCTTCCACTTACTCATCAACAGCAAAAAGCTATCGCTCCTATTCTTGACTCGATAGAGGATATTCGTCATGAAACTTTTCTTCTTTATGGGGTAACCGGCAGTGGAAAGACGGAAATTTACCTTCAATCGATTCAGCGTGTGTTGGAGAAAGGAAAAGAGGCGATTGTGCTTGTTCCAGAAATCTCGCTAACCCCACAGATGGTTCACCGTTTTAAAGGTCGTTTTGGGGATGATGTTGCCGTTTTGCACAGCGGTTTATCGACCGGTGAGAAATATGATGAGTGGCGGAAAATTCAGCGTAAAGAAGTAAAGGTAGTCGTTGGTGCTCGTTCTGCTGTCTTCGCTCCCTTTGAAAACCTTGGTATTATTATCATTGATGAAGAGCATGAAACAAGCTATAAACAAGAAGAAAATCCTCGTTATCATGCAAGGGAAACAGCGATAAAAAGAGCGGAGTTTTATCAGTGCCCTGTTATCTTGGGCAGTGCGACGCCTTCTTTAGAAAGCTTTGCTAGAGCGCAAAAAGGTGTATACCACCTCTTAACCCTTCCAAAGAGGATGAATAATCAACAGCTTCCAGATGTAGAAATTGTTGATATGCGCGAAGAGTTACGCGGTGGCAATCGATCGATGTTTTCACGTACGCTATTCGACAAGCTGACAGACAGGCTTGAAAAGGGAGAACAAACGGTTCTTTTCCTAAATCGGCGGGGGCATTCTTCCTTTATTATGTGCCGAGACTGCGGTTATGTGGCAGGCTGTCCGCATTGTGATATTTCCTTAACGTATCATCGGCATAGTCATCGAATGAAATGCCACTATTGCGGCTTTGAAGAGCCTGTTCCTTCTAGATGTCCAGAATGTGAAAGTGAACACATTCGTTATTTTGGCACTGGTACGCAAAAGGTAGAAGATGAACTTGGCAAGCTGCTGCCGCATGCAAGAGTGGTGCGTATGGATGTCGATACGACGAGCCGAAAAGGAGCGCATGAAAAACTGCTGCAACAATTTGCAGAAGGAAAAGCCGATATTTTGCTCGGTACACAAATGATTGCTAAAGGACTTGATTTTCCTAATATTACGTTGGTTGGAGTATTGAGCGCAGATACGATGCTTCATATTCCGGATTTTCGTTCTGCTGAGAAAACGTTTCAGCTGCTTACTCAGGTTAGCGGCCGGGCTGGAAGACACCAGCTTCAGGGCGAAGTGGTTATTCAGACGTATACGCCGGAACATTACAGTATTCAGCTCGCTGGAAAGCAAGACTATGACCAATTTTATAAAGAAGAAATGATCATGAGAAAGTTAGGGAACTATCCGCCATTTTATTACTTGGCGCTCGTCACCGTCAGCCACGAGGACATCATGACGGCGTCGGGTGTAACAGAGAAAATTACCCAATATATTCAAGCTCGATTATCAAATGAAGCGATCATTCTTGGCCCTGTTGCTTCACCAATCGCCCGGATCAATGATAGATATCGTTATCAATGTTTGATAAAATACAAACGGGAACCAAAGTTAAACGAAGTTTTAAAAACAGTGATGGAACATTATACAAAGCAACAAAAAGATAAGAACTTACAAGTTGCTGTAGATGTGAATCCATTTATTATGATGTAAAATAAAGAGTTGCTTGATTTATCGACAACTAGGGAGGATTATTTTGGCACAATTACCCATTGTATATTATCCGGATGCTATTCTCGAAAAAAAATGCGAGCCGGTTACACAATTTGATAAGAAGTTAAAAAAGCTTGTAAAAGACATGCACGAAACGATGATTAAAGCGGATGGAGTTGGACTTGCAGCTCCTCAAATTGGAAAGGACATGCAGCTTGCCATTGTTGATATTGAAGATGAGCATGGCCTGATTACGCTTGTAAATCCTGTAATTGAAGAAGTAAAGGGGAGTGACACCGACGTTGAAGGATGTTTGAGTTTCCCGGGGCTGTACGGACATGTCACACGCCCTTCTTCAGTGAAAGTAAAAGCCCAGGATGTAAAGGGACGTTTTTTTACACTGAAGGCAGAAGGATTTTTGGCGCGGGCTATTCAGCATGAAATTGATCATCTGCAGGGCGTCTTATTTACGTCAAAAGTAGAGCGGTATATATCAGAGGAAGAATTAGAAGTGGAGGAGATGTCATGACCAAGGTCGTTTTTATGGGGACACCCGACTTCTCTGTCCCGGTCTTAAGAACATTGATTGAAGAAGGTTACTCTATTCAGGCAGTGGTTACACAGCCGGATCGTCCGGTTGGAAGAAAGCGGACGCTAACGCCGCCCCCAGTAAAAGTAGAAGCGCTAAAACATGATCTTCTGGTTTTGCAGCCTGAAAAATTAAGAAATTCAGAGGAACTGCAGCAAATTATTGATTTGCAGCCAGATGTGATTGTCACAGCAGCTTATGGTCAGATTCTGCCGAATGAGTTGCTTGCAGCTCCTAAATTTGGCTGCATTAATGTCCATGCCTCTTTGCTGCCGGAATTGCGCGGCGGTGCTCCTATTCATTATGCCATTTTGCAAGGCAAAGACAAAACGGGCATTACAATTATGTATATGGCGGAAAGATTAGATGCAGGGGATATCATCAGTCAAGCGGAGGTTATAATAGAAGAGACAGATCATGTCGGCAGTCTCCATGATAAATTAAGTAAAGTTGGCTCCAAGTTGTTAGCAGAGACTTTGCCAAAGCTTATCGCAGATGAAGTCTCTCCGCGTCCACAGGATGAATCACAAGCTACCTTTGCTTCCAATATTAAAAGGGAGCAGGAACAGATTGATTGGTCCAAAACAGGAGAAGAGATTTATAACCATATACGTGGCTTGCATCCATGGCCTGTTGCCTATACGACCCTTGACGGCCAGGTGATGAAAGTTTGGTGGGGAGAAAAAGTGAGAACAACCGTAGAAGCGAAGCCTGGAACAATCATTGAATTAACAACAGATGGCTTTGTTGCAGCTACAGGAAACCATACAGCTATAAAGATTACAGATGTGCAGCCTTCTGGCAAAAAACGCATGTCTGCTGAACAATATTTAAGAGGAGCCGGCTCTGGCTTAGCCATCGGCAAAACGTTAGGGGAATAGTGAATGAAGCAAAATAAGAAGCGAGTGCGTGAAATTGCCCTTGACTTACTTGAATCAGTAGAGAAGAACCAGTCCTATAGTAATTTACTGCTCCATTCAGCTATTGAAAAATATGAGTTAACGGGCAGAGACGCGGGCCTATTAACTGAGATTACGTATGGAACGATCCAAAGGAAGCTGACGTTAGATTTTTTCCTAGCTCCTTTCATTAAGAAAAAGTTAGAGCCATGGGTCCAGCAGCTGCTTCGTCTTTCCCTTTATCAAATGGTGTATCTTGATAAAGTTCCGGAACGAGCAGTCATTCATGAAGCAGTTGAAATTGCTAAGAAAAAAGGACATAAAGGAATTTCTGGCCTTGTGAATGGTATTTTACGTTCTGTACAGAGAAATGGCTTGCGCAGTTTTTCAGAAATAAAGGATGAAGCAAAACGAATTTCCATTGAAACGAGCCATCCTCTTTGGCTTGTGAAACGGTGGCTTGCGCAATTTGGCATGGAGAAAACAAAGGAAATGTGTGCTATTAACTTAACTGCTCCTATGCAGACGATTCGCGTCAATACAACAAAAGCCAGCCGGGAGGAAGTTTTGCATAGGCTGAAGGCGGAAGGATTTGAAGCGGAACCGAGCGAGGTCTTGCCGGAAGCCATCCGCATTTTAAAGGGGAATGCCGCTCGCTCATCCGTATTTGAAAGCGGGATGGCAACGATTCAGGATGAGAGCTCTATGATTGTCGGTTATGCCCTTGGAGCCGAACATAATGAAACCATTTTGGACGCTTGTGCAGCTCCAGGCGGTAAAACAACACATATCGCAGAGAAGTTAAACAATAGTGGTTCTGTTGTAGCGCTTGATTTACATGAGCATAAAATTAAGCTGATCAAACAAAATGCCGCTCGATTAGGATTAATCAACATTGAGGCGAAAGCATGGGACAGCCGCAAAGCAGGAGAGATCTTTGAAGAAGAGAGCTTTGATCGCATCTTAGTAGACGCTCCTTGCTCAGGGCTCGGTGTCTTGCGAAGAAAGCCGGATATTAAGTATACCAAGGAAGAGAAAGACCTTTCTGTCCTGCAAAACATTCAGCTGGACATCTTAGATGCTGTAGCTCCCCTTCTGAAAAAAGGGGGCGTGCTTGTTTATAGCACTTGCACGGCAGATAAAGAAGAGAATGAAGGGACAGTTAAAAAATTTATAGAAACCCACACTGATTTTGAACCGACAGCACTGACAGATTTGCCGCCCGTTGTTCAGGCATTGACAGACGATTATCTGCTTCAAGTTCTGCCGCAGGACTTCGGCGGGGATGGCTTCTTTATCAGTAAATTACGAAAGAAGGTGCAGTAATGGAGCAAGCAACAACATCAAAAGAAAAAGCAGGGGACAAGCAGCAGCTGCCATCCATTTATTCACTGCAATTGCAGGATTTAAAAGACTGGCTGAAAGAGCAAGGAGAGAAGCCGTTTCGGGCAGAACAAATTTTCGACTGGCTTTACAAAAAGCGGGTGACATCCTATGAGGGAATGTCCAACTTGTCAAAGCAGCTTCGGGAAAAGCTTGCTGCTCATTTTGCAATCACTACATTAAAAACGCTTATCCAGCAAGAGTCTTCTGATGGAACAATTAAATTCTTATTTGAGCTTCATGATGGGTATTCGATTGAAACGGTTTTGATGCGTCATGACTATGGAAACTCTGTCTGCGTAACGACGCAAGTCGGCTGCCGCATCGGCTGCACATTTTGTGCTTCGACACTTGGCGGTTTAAAGCGTCATCTGGAAGCAGGAGAAATCGTAGCTCAAGTCGTAAAAGTACAACAGGCACTTGATGAGAAAGAAGAGCGGGTTAGTTCGATTGTCATTATGGGGATTGGGGAACCATTTGATAACTATGATCAAATGATGGCTTTCCTTAAAATTGTTAATCATGAAAAGAGTTTAAATATTGGCGCCCGGCATATTACGGTATCAACAAGTGGAATTGTGCCGAAAATCTACAAATTTGCAGACGAAGAGATGCAGATTAATTTTGCTATTTCACTTCATGCTCCCAATAATGAGCTGCGTACGAAGCTCATGCCGATTAACAAAGCCTATAAGCTGCCGGACTTAATGGAGGCTGTTCGTTACTATATTAACAAAACAGGTCGCCGAGTCAGTTTTGAATATGGATTATTCGGTGGAGAGAATGATTCCGTTGAACATGCGATTGAGCTAGCTGAATTGATTAAAGACTTAAAGTGCCATGTAAATTTGATTCCGGTTAACTATGTGCCGGAGCGCAACTACGTACGTACGCCGAGGAAGAAAATTTTTGAATTTGAAAAGACGCTCAAAGACCATGGTGTAAATGTAACGATTCGACGTGAGCAAGGTCATGATATTGATGCGGCCTGTGGACAGCTGCGTGCGAAAGAACGGTCAGAAGAAACGAGGTGAGCCCTTATGGACTCTGTTTTTCGGACAGATAAAGGCCGGATTCGTCCTCATAATGAAGACAACGGCGGAGTATTTGTAAATGTGGCTGGTGATCGCCTGGCTATCGTTGCTGATGGCATGGGCGGTCACAATGCCGGTGATATTGCCAGTCGCCTCGCTATTGAGACGATGAAGTCACTGTGGATAGAAATGGAAGAAATTCGAACAGCCAGCCAGGCAGAAAGTTGGTTGAAAGCAGCTATCCTGCAAAGCAATAAAAAAGTATTAGAGCATTCTAAAGACTTCCCTGAGTGCAGCGGAATGGGAACCACGCTTGTAGCAGCTATATGCACAGCCAGCTTTTGTACGATTGCCAATATCGGAGATAGCCGAGGGTACTTATTTAGTGAGAGCGGCCTTGTGCAAGTAACAGAAGATCATTCTCTTGTAAACGAGCTTGTAAAGTCAGGGGAGATTACGAAGGAAGATGCAGAGAATCATCCTCGAAAAAATGTATTAACCCGTGCACTAGGAACAGAACGGGGAATAATAGCTGATTATTACACAGTGATGTTTGAACAAGGAGATTCGCTCCTCCTATGTTCAGACGGCTTATCCAACAAATTGGCACAGCAAGAAATGCAGCGGATTTTAGAAACCAAACTTTCCATTGAGGAAAAAGCCGAGTCTCTCATCCGAATGGCAAATGAAAATGGCGGGGAAGACAATATTACGCTTATTATTCTCGAACATTCTGCTGGCCTCGAAAGCGGGTGAGGGCAGAATGTTAATTGGAAAGCGACTGGGTGGCCGCTATAAAATCATTAAAATGATTGGCGGCGGGGGAATGGCCAATGTTTATTTGGCACAGGACATGATTTTAGAAAGAGAAGTCGCCCTGAAAGTTCTGCGTCTTGATTTTGTGAATGAAGAAGAGTTTATCAGACGTTTTCAAAGAGAAGCGCAGTCTGCCACAAGCCTTGTTCATCCTAATATTGTGAATATTTATGATGTGGGAGAAGAAGAAGGCATCAATTACATTGTGATGGAATATGTCGATGGGATGACGCTGAAACAGTACATTCAGCAATACTCCCCTATTCCTGTTGAAAAAACGATCGACATTATGAAACAACTGGCATCGGCCATTGCTTTTGCTCATCATAATTCAATCATTCATCGGGATATCAAGCCGCACAATATATTAATGGACCAGGAAGGTAATGTGAAAATTACTGACTTTGGTATTGCCATGGCGTTAAGCGCCACTTCTATCACACAAACGAATGCCGTTCTTGGATCTGTTCATTATATTTCTCCTGAACAGGCAAGAGGCGGAATGGCTACAAAGAAATCTGATATTTATGCTTTAGGTATTGTCATGTTTGAATTGCTGACGGGGCAGCTGCCGTTTTCCGGTGAGTCCGCTGTATCTATTGCTCTTAAGCACTTGCAGGCTGAAACACCGTCTGTGAAAAGGTGGAATCCAGATATCCCGCAAAGCGTGGAGAACATTGTCTTAAAGGCTACCGCTAAGGATCCATTTCACCGATATTCAAGCCTTGAAGAAATGGAGCAGGATTTGTCGACTGCTCTTGATCCAGAAAGAGCACAAGAAGAAAGGTTTTCCATTCAAGAGGACGATGAAAAAACAAAAGCGATCCCTGTCATCAAGGATAGTGAACTCTCTGAAGGATCGGATACGACAGTTGTGCATCCTGTTGACCAGCTGGAGGATACACAGCAGCCGGAGAAAGAGAAGAAAAAGAAAAAGCGAAAACGATGGCCGATTTTTGTGCTTGTCTCCATTTTATTAATTGCTTTAGCCATTGGAGCCATTACACTCCTTCCATCCTTGTTAGGACCGAAAGAGGTAAAGATCCCTGACGTTAGTGGCAAGCAGCTTGATGAAGCGGTGTCCAAGCTTGTGACTGACGGCTTTAAAGTTGGAGAAACGAAAAAACAATTTAGCGATCAAGTACCTGAGGGGATCGTCATCAAAACCGATCCGGCAGCTGGACGAACAATGCAAGAAGGCGACACGGTGAACATTTATATTAGTTCAGGAAAAGAGGCCATTGCTGTGGCGGATTACAGTGGCAAGTCTTTTGATGATGCAAAAGAAGAGCTTGAAAAAGCAGGTTTCAAGAGCGTGGAACAAAAGACCACACATGATGATAGCGAAGCAGGAACCATCATTGATCAAGATCCTGAGCCGGAAAATAAAGTGATCCCTGAGGACACAACTGTAACATTGACCGTGAGCACGGGTCCGGAAAAAATTCCGCTGATTGATTTAACTGATTACAATGAAAAAAGTTTAAAAGATTATGCGGAATCAACTGGATTAAACATTGAGGTTGCGCGGGAGAATTATTCAGATTCTGTATCAAAAGGTTTGGTAATCTCTCAATATCCAAGCAGTGGCACAGAACTTAATAAAGGAGATAAAGTACAGGTGACCATCTCCAAAGGCAAAAAGGAAATTCCGCCGAAGACTGTAACAAAAGAGATTACCATCCCTTATGAACCAGATGAAGAGGGAGCACCTCAGGAAGTGCAAATCTATATAGAAGACATGAATCACAGCATGACCGAGCCGTTTGAAGTGTTGACGATCCAAGAAGATTTAAAGAAAACCTTGGAGTTTGTTTTAACAAAGGGCAGTAAAGCAGGTTATAAAGTGATCCGAGATAAAAGAGTAATTATTGACGAAACAGTTCCGTATCCAGAGGATGGCGAAGAGGTTCAAGCAGAAACAACTAGCGATTCTGAGAATGAAGAAGAGAAAGGAACATAGAGTAACGATGAACTAAAAACAAATCTCTTAAATAGGAGGAATGGGATGCCTGAAGGAAAAATAGTGAAAGCACTGAGCGGGTTTTATTATGTCTCAACTAACGGCCAGACCTTCCAGTGTCGGGGCAGGGGCGTTTTTCGAAAGCGAAAAGTGTCTCCGCTTGTTGGTGATTTTGTTGAATTCCAGGTAGAGAATGACTTGGAGGGTTACATTTTAGCAATTGAAGAAAGAAAAAATGAACTCATCAGACCGCCGATTGCGAACGTCGATCAGGCTATTCTAGTTTTTTCTGCTGCCCGACCGGATTTTAGCACAGCGTTGCTTGACCGCTTTCTCGTTTTAATTGAATCAAAGCAGATAGAGCCGCTTATTTGCATCACAAAAATAGATCTTTTGGACGCAGAAGGAGAAGCGGCTATTAAACAGTATGCAGCTAATTATCGCTCATTCGGATACGAAGTAATTCTGACCTCTTCAGAAAATTTAGCTAATCTTGAAATATTAAAAGAGCATTTGCAAGGAAAAACATCGGTATTTGCCGGGCAATCCGGTGTCGGCAAGTCCTCCTTGTTAAATGCACTTAAACCTGAACTGGAGTTAAAAACAGACGACATTTCAGATTCTCTCGGCCGGGGGAAACATACAACGCGGCATGTCGAGCTAATTAATGTGGAAAATGGCCTCGTTGCTGATACTCCAGGCTTCAGTTCTCTTGAATTAACAGAAGTGGAAGCAGAAGAGCTGCCTCAATATTTTCCTGAAATGATGGAAAGAAGCCATGAATGCAAATTTAGAGGCTGCCTGCATATTAACGAACCGAAATGTGCCGTTAAAGCGGCGGTTGATGCTAAAGACATTCCGGCTTACCGATACGAGCATTATTTACAGTTCATGGATGAAATTAAAGAAAGAAAGCCGAGGTATTAATATGGTAAAGATTGCCCCATCGATTTTATCAGCTAATTTCGCTAAGCTAGGGGAAGAAATTCAAGAAGTAGAAGCTGGCGGTGCTGATTGGATTCACGTAGACGTTATGGACGGACACTTTGTTCCAAACATTACAATCGGACCGCTCATTGTTGAAGCTGCACGTCCTGTTACAAAGCTTCCTTTAGATGTTCATTTGATGATTGAAAATCCGGACCTCTACATCGAAGCGTTCGCCAAAGCGGGTGCCGATTATATTACTGTGCATGCTGAAGCTTGTCCGCATTTGCATAGAACAATCCAATTGATCCGTTCATTTGGAGTGAAGCCTGGAGTTGTTTTAAATCCGGCAACGCCTGCCTCCGTGTTAGAGTATATTATAGAAGATATTGATCTTGTTCTTTTGATGACAGTGAATCCCGGATTTGGGGGCCAGTCTTTTATTCATTCGGTTGTGCCTAAGATCCGGGAAGTGAAACAAATGATTACAGCTAAAGGGCTTGACGTCTTAATAGAAATCGATGGCGGCGTCAACACCGAAACGGCCAAGCTATGTACAGATGCAGGGGCAGATGTATTAGTGGCTGGTTCAGCCATATATAATAAAGATGATCGAAAGCAGGCAATCGCAGATATTAAGTTATCGACAACCATGTGAACAGGAGGAGAATGGAGCCGTGCGAAACGGCTCCATTTATTTCTAGAAACAAGTCTTTATCTAGGAGGTGACAGGGGATTGCAAATTATATTAGTCGCTGGAGGGCCAGAAAAAGAATTGCCTGATTTAAGGGGCTTTCATGAGACAGATACATACTGGATAGGCGTGGACCGGGGAACCGTGTATTTGCTGAATCGAGGGATTAAACCCCAAGCCGCATTCGGGGACTTTGACTCAGTTTCTGAAGAAGAATGGCAGTTCATCCAACAAGAAGTAAAAACTATACATACATTCCCGGCTGAAAAAGATGAGACAGACCTTGAGCTTGCTTTAAGGTGGTCGATTTCACTACAGCCTAAGCAGCTAACCATTTTAGGTGCAACAGGGGGCAGAATCGATCATTTCTTTGGCACAATCAGCTTGCTTACAAGCAATCAAATGAATTTCCGTCATATAGAAGTGGAGATCATTGACCGCTCGAATCGATTATCGGTTTGCCATGGGCCGATGAAAAGGAAAGTCAGGAAGGATTCATCTTATAAGTATTTCTCTTTTTTTCCTATTACTAAAGAAGTGAAAGGATTTACGCTTGAGGGATTTAAATACCCGCTTACAAATCATACTGTCCAATTAGGGTCTACATTATATGTAAGTAACGAATTGATAGGCGAAAGTGGTACTTTTTCCTTCACCAATGGCATATTAATGGTGGTAAGAAGTTCTGATGATTGAGCAGCTTTAAATTGGAGGGGTGGCAATCATGAAATTTTATACCATTAAACTGCCTAAATTTCTTGGCGGGCTCGTCCGAGCAATGCTTGGAACACTGAAAAAATAAAGGCAGGCCATAACAGAAGATAGATAGATACAAGCAAAGCGGGGCGCCTGTGTAACTGCAGGCGCAAGCGCATACACAAATTTTGCCTATGAGTGTCCATCATGAGGTGGCTTATAGTTTCTCAATAGAAAAAACCGGCTGGTAACCAGCCGGTTTTTTTCCGTTTGGAAAATTATTATACGCGCTCTACTTTTCCGGATTTTAACGCTCTTGCAGAAACCCAAACACGTTTAGGTTTGCCATCTACTAAAATGCGAACTTTTTGCAGGTTGGCCCCCCAAGTACGCTTATTGGCGTTCATAGCGTGGGAACGAGTGTTGCCGGAACGAGCTTTACGGCCTGTTACAACACATTTTTTTGGCATATTATTCACTCCTCACCATTGAAGCTGAAAAGCTGGTTTCAATACTTCATGATATTCTGAAAGATACTTTAATAATTTACCATACAACCTTTTCAATTGCAACTGTTCTTGTAAAGTCTTTCAAGAAAAAAACCTTGACATCCTCCTCCCCCATTTGAAATGATATAATGCGGGTAAGTGTTTCTTTTAAAACAAGAGCAAGTATAGTAAAATGTCTGTAGCTTACAACCAATTTTAAGGGGGGGTCCTTGTGGCCATTGAGCTTAGAACAAAATACGGACAAATTGATATTTCAAATGATGTGATCGCTATGATTGCCGGTGGAGCAGCCATTGATTGTTATGGCATTGTCGGCATGGCATCGAAAAAACAAATAAAAGATGGACTTACCGAAATCCTGCGACGGGAAAATTTTGCCCGCGGCGTTGTAGTACGTCAGGAAGAAGACCAGGTATTTATCGATATGTACATCATTGTCAGCTATGGAACAAAAATATCGGAAGTAGCCAATAACGTGCAATCGAAAGTGAAATATACGCTTGATCAGACTGTTGGTCTATCTGTTGACGCAGTGAACATTTTTGTGCAAGGGGTTCGAGTAACGAACCCATAGTGTGTGAGGAGGAAAGATTTGTGTCTATTACTTCATTGGATGGAAAGCGGTTTACCGACATGGTTCAAGCGGGAGCCGCTCATTTGTCAGCCCATGCCGATATGGTCGATGCGCTGAACGTGTTTCCTGTTCCTGACGGAGATACGGGGACAAATATGAATTTGTCCATGACTTCTGGAGCAAAGGAAGTTCAGCAGAACGTGAGTGATCATTTTGGTAAAACAGCAGCAGCCTTATCTAAAGGGCTGCTTATGGGAGCGCGTGGAAATTCAGGTGTCATTTTGTCCCAGTTGTTCCGCGGGTTTTCTAAGGCGGTAGAACAGCAGCAGGAAGTGACGAGTAAAGAGTTGGCTCAAGCTTTCGAGGCGGGAGTGGAAACTGCCTACAAGGCGGTGATGAAACCGGTGGAAGGAACCATCTTAACCGTTGCGAAGGATGCGGCAAAAAAGGCGGTTGCTTCTGCTAAAAAACAAACAGATATTATTACGGTTATGGAGGAGCTTGTAAAAGAAGCAAGAGCTTCTTTAGCTCGGACACCGGATTATTTGCCTGTGCTTAGAGAGGTTGGCGTAGTTGATAGTGGAGGACAAGGGCTGTTGCTCGTATATGAGGGCTTCCTTGCAGAATTAAAAGGAGAGAAGCTTTCTGAGGCCGTGGGCATTGCTCCGAGTATGGACGAGCTTGTTAATGCCGCCCATCATAAAAATGTCCAAAGTTTTATGGATACGTCAGCCATTGAATTTGGTTATTGTACAGAATTTATGGTTCGTTTTGAAGAAGATAAGTTGAAGAATCATCCATTTTCTGAAGAGAAATTCCGGGCGGATTTAAGTGAGTATGGGGATTCCTTGCTTGTAATAGCAGATGAGGAATTAGCCAAGGTGCATATCCATTCTGAACAGCCGGGGAATGTATTAACTTACGGTCAGCGTTACGGCAGTCTAATCAATATGAAAATTGAAAACATGCGTCAGCAGCATAGCAATATTGTGGATGCTCCAGCTAAAGGACCTGCTGTTGCACAAAAGGAAAAGCAGGAGATCGGTATTGTCACTGTCTGTATGGGTGAGGGCATCGCTCAGTTGTTTGAAAGCATTGGCGCTTCTGTAGTAATTGAAGGCGGCCAAACGATGAACCCGAGTACAGAAGATATTGTAAAGGCGATTGAAGAGGTTAATGCTAATAAGGTCATCATTCTACCGAACAACAAAAATATCATTATGGCTGCTGAGCAGGCCGCTGAAGTAGTGGAGATGGAGGCGGTTGTTATCCCTTCAAAGACTGTTCCGCAAGGGATGTCGGCTTTGCTTGCTTATAACTCTGAAGCAAGCCTTGAGGATAACCAATCAGCTATGACAGCCGCTCTTGCCCATGTAAAGACTGGGCAAATCACTTTCGCTGTTCGCGACACGAATATCGATGGTGTTGAAATTGCTAAAGATGATTTCATGGGAATTGCTGACGGAAAGATTTTGCTAACCGATAAAAATAAAGTGGCCGCATCAAAAGAGCTGCTTCAGACAATGATTGATGAAGAGACAGAAATTATCACCGTTATTTACGGAGAAGATGCTTCTAAAACAGAGGTTGAGGAAGTAGTGGACTTTATTGAGGAGAATTTTGAAGAAGTGGAAGTAGAGGTTCATGAAGGCAAACAGCCGCTCTATTCTTTCATCTTTGCAGTAGAATAACCAGAAGGAAGGGCTCATCCCTTCCTTCTTCTTTATGTGCATTTTTAGCGGAATCATAGTAAAATAGAGAAGATAAGCTACGGTTAAAACGGCTTATAACCTTGTTTTGATTTTTACGAGAGCAAAATGGAAGAACATATAAATTAAGGCTGGGCGGCTGTCTTATAAACAATCAGTATTAAAGGAGGCGGCAGGGTGAAGTATAAAAGTGTATTTGACATTATTGGACCAATTATGATTGGCCCTTCAAGCTCCCATACAGCAGGAGCGGCAAGAATCGGCCGAGTGGCCAGAAGTTTATTTGGAAGAGAACCGCAGTGGGCGGTTATTTCTTTTTATGGATCATTTGCTGAAACATTTAAAGGGCATGCGACGGATGTAGCCATTGTCGGAGGGCTCCTTGACTTTGATACATTTGATGAGCGTATTAAACATGCGCTGGACATTGCTAAGGAACGGAAAATAGATATACAGTTTGTGAAAGAGCAAAGCATTCCGGCTCATCCAAACACGGCAAAAGTTCGCATCGGGGACGACCGATCAGAAATGGAGCTTGTTGGGATTTCCATTGGGGGCGGAAAAATCGAAATTACTGAATTAAATGGCTTTGAATTAAAGTTAACAGGGCACCATCCTGCTATTCTCGTTGTCCATGATGACCGATCCGGAGTTATTGCAACGGTTTCTAATGAGTTGGCAAAGCATGATATTAACATTGGTCATATGCAGGTTTCCCGCAAAGGGGTCGGAGAGATGGCTTTAATGACAATCGAAGTAGATCAGACAGTTAGTGAAGAAGTTCTTGATCAAATCCGGCGTTTGCCTCATATTACGCAAGTAGCAAGAGTGGCTGACTAATCGGTCTTTAAATCCAGCTAAGAAGAGGAGTGGTCGGTTTGTTTAAAAATGCAGCAGAGCTTGTAAAATTAGCTGAAGACAAACAAAAAAAGATTTCTGATATTATGATTGAACAGGAAAGTGAACTGTCAGGAAAATCCCGTGAAGAAATTATGGGGTTAATGGAAAAAAACTTAGATGTAATGGAGCAAGCGGTAGAACGCGGTTTAAAAGGAGTGCGTTCTCTCTCAGGATTGACCGGAGGAGATGCAGTGCTTTTGCAGCAATATATTCAAAAAGGGAATACATTGTCAGGTCCGCTCTTGCTCGATGCCGTCAGTAAAGCGGTAGCCACGAATGAAGTAAATGCAGCGATGGGAACAATTTGTGCAACACCGACTGCGGGCAGTGCAGGCGTTGTGCCAGGCACATTGTTTGCCATACAGGAGAAGCTTAAGCCTTCCCGGGAGGACAAAATCCGCTTTTTATTTACAGCTGGTGCATTTGGTTACATTGTTGCCAACAATGCATCCATTTCTGGTGCAGCAGGTGGTTGCCAGGCTGAGGTAGGCTCTGCATCTGGCATGGCAGCGGCAGCCATTACAGAAATGGCTGGCGGCACACCAGCACAATGTGCGGAAGCTATGGCTATTACGCTGAAAAATATGCTCGGATTAGTTTGTGATCCTGTGGCGGGGCTTGTGGAAGTGCCATGTGTAAAAAGAAATGCCATGGGAGCAGCCAATGCTATCGTAGCAGCAGATATGGCTCTTGCGGGTGTAACGAGCCGAATTCCTTGTGATGAAGTGATTGATGCTATGTATAAGATTGGTCAAACGATGCCTTCTGCCTTGAGGGAAACAGCCGGTGGTGGTTTGGCGGCCACACCTACCGGGCGAAAATTGGAGGCGAAAATTTATGGTGTACCACTCCAATCCCGGGATTGATTCATCCCCTCTCTTGCAGCCGGTAGATGTCCTGAAGGGGATCGGAAAAGAAACGGCATTAACATTAAATGAGCTTGGCATTGAAAAGATAAAAGATTTGATTGAATATTTTCCGTCCCGCTATGAGGATTACCGCCTTAAAGACTTGGCTGATGTCGGACATGAGGAGCGAGTAACAGTAGAGGGGAAAGTTCATAGCCAGCCTTCTGTTATGTTTTATTCAAAGAAAAAGTCACGCTTAACTTTTAAAGTGCTCGTTGGTCGATATTTAGTAAATGTGATTTTTTTCAATCAGCCGTACTTAAAAAGCAAGATTGACATAAATGATACGGTAACGATTACAGGGAAATGGGATAAACATAGACAAACGATTACCGGACAGCAATTTGAAGCGGGACCGCATAACCGGCAGGGAGACTTTGAAGCAGTTTATCCATTGAGGGGGGCGCTCTCGCAAAAGCTATTTCGCAAATATGTAGGACTTGCTCTATCGCAGTATGGTGAATACCTGGAAGAAACCCTACCGACAAGAACGCTTCTTCAGTATAAATTAATAAGCCGCCGGGATGCACTTCGATCTCTCCATTTTCCAGCTTCTGAAGGAGAAATGAAGCAGGCGAGACGGCGTTTTGTTTTTGAAGAGTTTCTGTATTTCCAGTTGAAGATGCAGGCTTTGCGTAAATTTGAGAGAGAACACTCGGCAGGCATTTCGCAAGCTTATGACATTCACAAGCTTAAACGTTTTATCGACTCTTTGCCGTTTACTATGACAAATGCTCAAAAAAGAGTAGTGAACGATATTTGTGCTGATATGAAATCTCCGTACCGAATGAACAGGCTCTTGCAGGGGGATGTCGGCAGCGGAAAAACAGCGGTAGCAGCTGTGTGTCTTTATGCCAGTGTTACAGCAGGGTTTCAAGGAGCATTAATGGTGCCGACGGAAATTCTTGCTGAGCAGCATGCTGAATCACTAAGCCAGCTGTTTGAACCGGTGGGCGTAAATGTAGCTTTGTTGACGAGCTCCGTCAAAGGGAAGCGTCGCAAAGAATTGCTTGCACGCTTGGAATCTGGAGAAATAGATATTATAGTTGGTACGCATGCGCTCATTCAGGAAGAAGTTAGTTTTTATCGGCTTGGTCTTGTGATTACTGATGAACAGCATCGGTTTGGCGTTAATCAACGGCGGGTTCTTCGGGAAAAAGGAGAGAGTCCGGATGTTCTTTTTATGACGGCTACACCTATTCCGCGTACGTTAGCGATCACGGTGTTTGGAGAGATGGATGTTTCCATCATCGATGAAATGCCGGCGGGAAGAAAAGAAATTGAAACATACTGGGCAAGAGAAGAAATGCTTGACCGTGTCCTCGGTTTCATGGAGAAGGAATTGGTCAAGGGGCGGCAAGCTTATGTGATCTGTCCGTTAATCGAAGAGTCTGAAAAACTTGACTTACAAAATGTGCTGGATGTTCACGCTCAGCTTGTTCAGTACTTTGATGGCCGTTACCGGGTAGGTTTAATGCATGGCCGGCTTCCATCAGAAGAGAAAGAAGGCGTGATGAAAGCTTTTACAGAACAGCAGGTCGAGGTGTTAGTGTCTACTACGGTGGTTGAAGTCGGTGTGAATGTACCGAATGCGACTATGATGGTCATTTACGACGCGGAACGATTTGGTCTTTCCCAGCTTCACCAGCTGCGCGGCCGTGTCGGGCGGGGAAGTGAGCAGTCGTACTGTATTTTGCTTGCTAATCCAAAGACAGAAATTGGCCAAGAGCGCATGAAGATCATGACCGAAACAAATGATGGTTTCGTCTTAAGTGAGAAAGATTTGGAGTTAAGGGGGCCGGGCGACTTTTTTGGGAAAAAGCAAAGCGGCCTGCCAGAATTCAAAGTAGCTGATATGGTTCATGATTACCGGGCGCTTGAAGTAGCCAGGGAAGATGCCAAACAATTGATTGAATCAGAGGCTTTCTGGAGAGAAGATGAATATGTGGCACTTCGCCGCCACCTAGAGGAATCTGGTGCCCTCTCAGGCGAGAAATTAGATTAAAGCCAAGACGTTGTTAGCAGACCGTTGTCTCAATCAGTAGAAAAGGCTTAAATTCGTTTGAGTTGTCATTTGAAGAATGCAAGTTTTTCCTTGCATTCTCTTTTTTTTGCTTTTATACTACTGTTAGTACCTAGTCCTAATATCGGATGGTGTGAAACGATGAGACGTACAAAAAAAGAGAGACAAATTCAGCTTCAGGAAACAATTGCAGATAATCCATTTGTGACGGACGAAGAATTAGCCGAACAATTTCAAGTAAGCGTGCAGACGATTCGATTGGATAGAATGGAACTGGCAATTCCCGAGCTTCGTGAAAGAATTAAGCATGTAGCAGAAAAGAAACTGACTAATGAAGTCCGGTCGCTGCCGATTGAAGAAGTGATTGGTGACATTATTGATATTGAACTGGATAAGAGTGCGATTTCTATTTTTGATGTCAAGAGGGAACACGTATTTGCAAGAAATGGAATTGCCCGTGGCCATCATTTATTTGCGCAAGCGAATTCTCTTGCGGTCGCTGTTATTAATGACGAGCTTGCTTTAACTGCCAAAGCGAATATCCGGTTTAAAAGATCGGTTCATGAAGGAGAACGAGTGGTGGCAAAAGCGAAGGTTATCGATATTAAAGCAGCGAATGAGCGGACGATCGTTGAAGTGAACAGCTATGTCGGACAAGAGCTTGTTTTTCAAGGAGACTTTACTATGTACCGTTCCAATACAACAGCAGAGGATGAAGGACAATGAAAATAGCAATAGATGCAATGGGCGGCGATCATGCCCCAAAAGAAATTATTTTAGGTGCGAATAAAGCTTTAGCAGAAATGCCTGGGTTGGAACTGCTTATTTATGGGGATGAAAAGCTGATCCAGCCATTGTTGGAGACAACTAACCGGGCGAAAGTTATACATACTGATGAAGTGATTCTTGGAACAGATGAGCCGGTGCGTGCGGTTCGCCGCAAGAAAAATGCCTCCATGGTTATGATGGCACAGGCGGTAGCTGACGGAGAGGCAGCTGCCTGTGTATCAGCTGGGAATACAGGTGCTTTAATGGCCGCTGGTTTATTCGTTGTTGGCCGCCTGGATGGAATTCAGCGCCCGGCTCTCGCTCCGACGCTGCCGACTGTTGATGGCAAAGGATTTGTTATGCTTGATCTTGGAGCTAACGTCGATGCTAAACCTGAACATTTGCTTCAATATGCAATTATGGGTTCAATTTATGCGGAAAAAGTAAGAGGAATAGAAAACCCTCGTGTTGGCCTCTTGAATATTGGCACAGAAGAGAAAAAAGGAAATGACTTAACGAAAGAAGCATTTGGGCTGCTCAGCGGACAAAAAAGTATTCATTTTGTCGGCAATGTAGAATCCCGCGATTTATTAAATGGGGTGGCAGACGTCGTAGTGACGGATGGGTTTACTGGCAATATGGTGTTAAAAACAATTGAAGGTACAGCTTTATCAGTCTTTTCAATGCTAAAGTCAGCCTTGACTTCTTCTTTAAAAGCAAAGTTGGGCGCTGGTTTGCTTAAAAATGAACTTTATAGTTTAAAAGATAAAATGGATTACACCGAATATGGAGGAGCAGGGTTATTCGGTTTAAAAGCGCCTGTTATCAAAGCGCATGGCTCATCAAATGCCAATGCCTTTTATAATGCGTTAAAGCAAGCCTATATGATGGCGGAAGCTGATGTCCCTTCCAAGATCGCAGGAGCGGCTGGGATTGTGTCATCAACAGAAAAGTAAGGAGGAATGGAAGATGGGGAAAATTGCATTTGTATTTCCAGGGCAGGGATCACAAGCAGTCGGTATGGGAAAAGCCTTGGCGGAGGAGCATCAGGAAATCCGGGAATTGTTTGAATCAGCAGATCATAAATTAGGCTTTTCATTAAGTGAGCTTATGTTTGACGGACCGGAAGAAAAGCTGACACTAACCATGAACGCCCAGCCGGCGATTTTAACAGCAAGCATGGCGGCACTAAAAATCTTTGAAAAAGAAGGCATTACACCCGACTTTGTGGCCGGTCACAGTTTAGGAGAGTATACAGCGCTTACTGCTGCGAATGCACTGACATTTGAGGATGCTGTCTATGCTGTTCATAAACGAGGACAATTCATGGAGCAAGCTGTACCAGCTGGCGAAGGAACAATGGCTGCCGTTCTCGGAATGGATCGGAGCCTTTTGCAGGAGGTAACGGAAGAGGTAACAGCATCCGGCGAAACCGTAGGCCTGGCTAATTTAAACTGTCCAGGACAAATTGTTATTTCAGGAACGAAAAATGGAGTAGCAAAAGCCGGCGAGTTGGCGAAGGAGAAAGGCGCAAAACGGGTCATTCCGTTAAATGTAAGCGGCCCCTTCCATTCTTCATTAATGAAACCGGCTACGGAGCAGCTTGGGCAAGTGCTCGACGAAGTAGAAATAAAAGACTGTGACACGCCGCTGATTGCCAATGTTGACGCAAAGGCTGTTACGAAGGCCGAAGATATTCGCGCTAAATTACTCCAGCAACTGTACTCTCCAGTTCTTTGGGAAGACAGTGTAGAAACGCTGATTGAGGCGGGAGTCGACACATTTATTGAAATAGGCCCGGGGAAAGTTTTGTCAGGTCTTATTAAGAAAGTAAATCGGAAAGTGACTACGTATGCTGTGCAGGATGGAGCATCTATTCAGGAAGCAGTAAAAGCATTAAAGGAGGCAGCACAATGAAACTAGAAGGAAAAGCCGCTTTAGTAACGGGTGCATCGCGTGGAATCGGGCGTGAGATTGCTCTTGAATTGGCCCGTGCGGGGGCGGATGTTGCTGTTAATTATTCCGGAAGTGAGGCAAAAGCAAACGAGGTTGTTCAGGAAATTCAAGCGCTTGGCCGCAAAGCTTTGGCGGTACAATGCAACGTTGCTGACAATGACTCTGTAGCAGAAATGGTAAAGCAGACGACAGAAGCATTCGGAAAAATTGATATCCTTGTTAATAACGCAGGCATCACCCGTGATAATCTGTTAATGCGCATGAAAGAGCAAGAATGGGATGATGTCATTGATACAAATTTAAAAGGTGTATTTCTTTGCACAAAGGCAGTTACTCGTCCAATGATGAAGCAGCGGAGTGGCCGTATTATTAACATCGCCTCCATTGTTGGGGTGAGTGGAAATCCTGGACAAGCGAACTATGTTGCCGCTAAAGCGGGTGTTATCGGCTTAACGAAGACTACAGCAAAAGAGCTAGCTTCCCGCGGTATTACAGTTAATGCTTTGGCTCCGGGCTTTATTACAACCGATATGACAGACGCCCTGCCAGAAGAAGCAAAAGAAGCTATGCTTAGACAAATACCGCTCGCTCAGTTTGGTGAGCCTGCTGATATTGCAAAAGCGGCTCTTTTCCTTGCATCAGAAGACGCTAAATATATTACCGGCCAAACCATTCACATCGACGGCGGCATGGTGATGTAATAAGAAAAGCGGAAGCGGCCCGATCAGCCCGATAGGAGGTTGGAGGGCCCGACAAGGAGTCGTTCTTCAGACTCCGATAGAGAGACCGAAACCGCCGTACGGGCTGGCCGCTGAAGCTAGATAACAAGAAAAGCAGAAGGCGCTCGTCCTGCGCGATAGCGGATTGGAGCTCTTGACGAGGAGTTGCTTTTTTAAACTCTGACAGAGAGAGCGAAATCTGCGTACGCGCAAGCGCCTGGAGCTAGATAACAAGAAAAGCGGGGCCGACTGTACTGCTCCGATAAGCATAAGCCGAAATGGCGAAGTGGCGTCTTTCAGCCGCATAGCCAGATCGGCTTATGACCTCGAGGGGGAAGAAGGCGAAGCTGGACAAGAAAAGCGGTAAGCGCTCGTTGGACTTCGAGAAAGGGTTGGAGGTCTACGCAAGTTTGTGCCCTGTATGAAGCAGAAAATTTATTTTATCTTTACCAAAAATCGTCTATAATGACTTGAGGGGAGGTGAATGAGTATGGCAGAGGTATTAGAGCGTGTAACAAAAATCATTGTAGATCGTCTTGGAGTAGAAGAATCCCAAGTAAACCTTGAAGCTTCTTTTAAAGAAGATCTTGGAGCAGATTCTTTAGACGTAGTTGAACTAGTAATGGAATTAGAAGATGAGTTCGACATGGAAATCTCTGACGATGATGCAGAAAAAATCGCAACAGTGGGCGACGCTGTGAATTACATAAACAGCAAAAATTAATCGTTCGAAGAATACAAGCTCCGTTCTTGAAACGGAGCTTTCTTCTTTTGCGATTTTTTTCAATTTCGACTACACTGTGTGTGGGTGCAAATTAGTTTAATTACCGGAGGAAATCCAATGAAGAAACCACATAGAGACTTCAAGAGGCCTTTAACTAAAAGAGAACAGCAATTTAATCAGCTGCAAGAAAATTTAGGCATTCATTTTCATGACGAAAATTTACTAAAGCATGCCTTTACCCATTCATCCTATGTGAATGAGCATCGGAAAAAGCCATATGAGGACAATGAACGACTTGAATTTTTAGGGGATGCGGTGTTGGAGTTAACCGTTTCTCACTACCTATTTAAAAAATACCCGCTCATGTCAGAGGGAGATTTAACGAAATTGCGGGCTGCCGTAGTCTGTGAGCCATCACTTGTCACCTTCGCTAACGAGTTGAATTTCGGGAAATATGTTCTTCTTGGAAAAGGCGAAGAAATGACTGGAGGCCGGATGAGGCCGGCTCTTTTGGCAGATGTATTTGAAGCGTTTATGGGCGCTTTGTTTTTAGATCAAGGGATGGATGCTGTCCTCCTTTTCTTGGAAAAAATGATCTTTCCTAGAATTGATTCCGGTGCTTTTTCTCATATGATGGATTATAAGAGCCAATTGCAAGAGCTTGTGCAGCGTCAGACAAAGGGATTACTTGAATATAAAATATTGCAGGAAAAAGGCCCGGCTCATAGTAAAGAGTTTGTTTCTCAAGTTTCATTAAATGGAGAAGTGCTTGGAAGTGGACAAGGAAAATCGAAAAAAGAAGCCGAGCAGCTGGCTGCTCAGATGGCTTTGACAGCTTTGAAACAACATACAGAGTAGAAGGCAGGGGAAAGGAACATGTTCCTGAAGAAACTGGAAATTGCCGGGTTTAAATCATTTGCTGAACGCGTTTCTGTCGAATTTGTTGATGGGGTAACAGCTGTAGTCGGTCCGAATGGTTCGGGGAAGAGCAACATTACGGATGGGATACGCTGGGTACTTGGAGAGCAGTCAGCAAAGAGTTTGCGCGGCGGTAAAATGGAAGATGTCATTTTTGCTGGCAGCGATAGCCGCAAGCCGCTGAATTTTGCCGAAGTAACCCTAACTTTAAACAACGAAGCACAAACACTCCCGATTGAATACAGTGAGGTCAATGTAACAAGAAGGGTCTATCGTTCCGGGGACAGTGAATACTTTATTAATAAAAGGCCGTGCCGTCTCAAAGACATCGTTGATTTATTTATGGATTCGGGTCTTGGTAAGGAGGCTTTTTCTATCATCGGCCAAGGCAAGGTAGAAGAAATATTGAATAGCAAACCAGAGGAGCGCCGGGCAATTTTTGAAGAGGCAGCTGGGGTGTTAAAGTATAAAAACCGGAAAAAGAAAGCGGAGAAAAAACTGGATGAAACACAAGAAAATCTTCTGCGTGTTCAAGACATTCTCCATGAATTAGAAGGGCAAATAGAGCCTTTGCGCATGCAGGCATCGATTGCGAGAGATTATCTTGACAAGAAAGAAGAAATGACCAGCTATGATATTGCGGTGATTGTTTATGAAATTGGCGAACTGCATACTCAATGGGAACAGTTAAAAGCAAGCCATGCTGAGCATGCACAAGAAGAAACTGCGCTTTTTTCGAACCTTCAACAGAAAGAGGCAAAAGCAGAAGAACTGCGAACGCAAATTACAGCCCTTGATGAGTCAGTGAATGATTTACAGGCGGTGCTTTTAGCTGCCAGCGAGGAACTGGAAAAGCTGGAAGGCCGTAAACAAGTGTTGCAGGAACGAAAAAAGAATGCGATCCAAAATGAGGGACAGCTGGCTGACAACTTAGCGGAAATCAAAGAAAAGATCCAACAGCTTTCTGTGCAGGCAGAGGATTTAAGGAGAAAGACGGAAGCAGATAAAAAAGAAGAAGTTGAATTAAAGCAGCTGCTAGCAGTTAAGCAAGAAGAAATGAAGCAGCTTTCCAAAAACTTAGAAGAGGAAATTGAGTCGTTAAAAGCCGATTATATTGAGAGTCTAAACGTGCAGGCCTCTGCTAAAAATGAACGCCAGCACGTAAAACAGCAGATCGAACAATTGGTGCACAGAAAAGAGCGGCTCGATGCTGAAAATAAAAAATATCTTGCCGAAAGACAGGAGATAGAGGCTAGAAAATCTGCTATTGATGAAGCACTTGCTTCTGAGCAGGAGCGTGCAGCTATCCATGTAGACGCTTTGCATCGAGAGCAACAGCTTCTTGAAACAATGAAATCGAAATATGAAAAGCAGGAATCTAGTCTTTATCAAGCTTATCAAATTCTTCAGGATGCCAAATCGCGCAAAGAGATGCTTGAATCCTTGGAAGAGGACTATTCTGGCTTTTTTCAAGGCGTGAAGGAAATATTAAAAGCGAGAGACCGACAACTTTCAGGGATTGAAGGAGCGGTTGCTGAAATTATTGATGTGCCTAAAAAATATGAAACGGCCATGGAAGTGGCTCTTGGCAGCAGCATGCAGCATATTATTACGGCTGACGAGCGGGCTGCCCGTGAAGCCATTGGTTATTTAAAGAAGCATCGATTTGGGCGGGCTACCTTTTTGCCGTTAACTTCGATAAAGGAAAAAATATTCCCAGCCACCCTTTCTGCTCAGCTGGAAAATGACGATCGTTTCATCGGCATAGCGTCCAACCTTATCAGCTTTCCAGAAGCATACAGCCCAGCTATAACCAATCTCCTTGGTCATACAGTAGTTGCTGCTCATTTAGAAGGAGCCAATGAGCTGGCTAAGCTCATGAATTATCGTTACCGGATTGTAACGCTTGATGGAGATATTGTGAACCCCGGCGGTTCCATGACTGGAGGCGCTTTGAAGCAAAAAGGAAACTCATTGATTAGCCGAAAAAACGAGCTCGAGTCCTTGAAAGTGAGACTTGCTTCAATGGAAGAAAAGACGATAGCTGCTGAACGTGAAGTGAAAAAATTAAAAGAGAGTATACTCTCCAAAGAAGCTCTCCTTAAAGAGATGAGAGAGCAGACAGAACTAATAAGAGCCAACGAGCAGGAGCGGAAAAACGAACAGCTTGAATGGCAATTTGCCTACCAAACCATTAACAGTCGCTTATCTATCTATGATTCAGAAAAGCAAGAGTTCGAAACGGAGCATCAAAGGCTTCAAGCGCTTTTAGAAAATGCGGAAAAACAATTAGCCATCAGTCAGCAGGAAATTGAGGAGCTCGATGTAAAAATCAAGAAGTTAACAGAACAAAAGGCTCATGAAAGCACGCTGAAGGAAACAATCATGCAAACAATAAGCGAGCTTAATTCCAAGCTTGCCGTCAAGCAAGAGCAGTTGACATCAAGAAAAGAACGCCTTGAACAAGTGCTTGCTGAGTTGGCTGCTTCTGAACAAAAACATAAACAGTGGCATGAAGATATGAACTGGCTAAAAACAGAAATGTCAGCAAGCGGGCAGGGAGAAGAAGAATTGGACGAGGCTGCCCGGAAAAAGCGGCAGGATAAAGAAGAAATAAGCAAGCTTATTACTATGCGTAGAAATGAACGTATGGATAAGCTAGGCCGGCTGGAGGGCGAGGAAAGGGAGCTTAAAGAAGCGAGAAGGCTTCATAAAGCAATGAGCGAAGCTGTCCAGGATGAAGAAGTGAAAATCAATCGCCTGGATGTGGAGCTTGATAACCGCCTGGAACAGTTAAATAAAGAATATGCCCTGACATATGAAGCGGCAAAAGAGAAGTACCCACTGCCTTTTCCGATCGAAGAGGTGCGTAAAAAACTTCATTTGATCAAGCTGTCTATCAAGGAATTAGGCAGCGTAAATCTAGGAGCTATCGAAGAATATGAGCGGGTATCTGAACGGTACACCTTCCTTGAAGAGCAGCGAGCTGATTTACAAGAGGCCAAAGATACACTATCTCAAGTTATACAGGAAATGGATGAAGAGATGACGAAGCGATTTAAGGAAACCTTCCAATCGGTGAGCACACAATTCCTTCCGGTTTTTCAGTCGTTATTTGGCGGTGGGAGAGCTGAATTGAGATTAACAGATCCGGACCATTTGCTTAGCACGGGGGTCGATATCGTTGCGCAGCCGCCTGGGAAAAAACTGCAGAGCCTCAGTCTTTTATCGGGAGGGGAACGAGCACTTACGGCTATTGCCCTTCTATTTGCCATTCTAAAAGTACGTCCTGTTCCTTTCTGTGTACTTGATGAAGTAGAGGCAGCTCTAGATGAAGCGAATGTTTTTCGATTTAGTCGGTACTTAAAGCAATTTAGCCAAGATACACAGTTTATCGTTATTACTCATAGAAAGGGAACAATGGAAGAAGCGGATGCTTTGTATGGCATCACTATGCAGGAGTCAGGGGTATCTCGATTGGTTTCTGTGACAATGGATAAAAAAGCAGAAACCCCTGTTTAATTCGTGTATTATTTATGAGCCGAATAGAGTGGAGGCTGTTCCTTCATCCTATTTGGCTTATCAAATATCAGTTTAGGATATTAAATATAGGAGGAAAGCGGATGAGCTTTTTTAAGAAATTAAAAGAAAAATTGACAACTTCCACAGACCAGGCAACAGAAAAATTTAAAACGGGCCTGACGAAAACACGTGATAACTTTTCCAGCAAAGTAAACGACCTCGTGGCGCGTTATCGCAAAATTGATGAGGATTTCTTCGAAGAGTTGGAAGAGATTCTGATCGGTGCCGATGTGGGATTTGATACAGTTATGGAATTAATTGATCAATTGAAACATGAAGTAAAACGGCGCAATACGAAAGATCCGGCAGAAGTACGTGATATTATCACAGAAAAACTCGTCGATATTTACCAGAACGGTGAAGAAGCACCAAATGCATTGAATATACAGGAAAACGACCTTACAGTCATTCTCTTTGTTGGCGTCAACGGAGTAGGGAAAACAACAACAATCGGTAAGATGGCTCATAAGTTTAAATCAGAAGGCAAAAACGTGTTGCTAGCCGCTGGAGACACTTTCCGTGCCGGAGCGATTGAGCAGCTTGAGGTCTGGGGAGAACGAACAGGCGTGGAAGTAATTAAGCAGGGGGAAGGCTCTGATCCGGCTGCGGTGATGTATGATGCTGTTCGGGCGGCTAAATCACGGAAAGCGGATATTTTGTTGTGTGACACAGCAGGACGACTGCAAAATAAAGTGAATTTAATGAAGGAATTGGAAAAAGTAAAGCGAGTCATTGAACGAGAAGTTCCCGGAGCCCCTCATGAAGTATTGATTGTCTTGGATGCGACCACGGGACAAAATGCCATGGTTCAGGCAAAAACCTTTAAAGAAGCAACAGACGTAAGCGGAATCGTTCTTACAAAGCTTGATGGAACAGCTAAAGGGGGCATCGTGCTCGCTATCCGCAAAGAACTCGAAATTCCGGTTAAATTTGTCGGTTTAGGTGAAAAGATGGATGATCTCCAGCAATTTGATGCGGAAAAATACGTGTACGGCTTGTTTTCTACTGCCTTCGAAGAAAAAGAGGAAGACACAGAAGAAGAGGAAGAATGATTTAATCTTCCGGCAGGGCGGAGTTTATCTTACTGTTAGAGAATAGCACTTACTTTACTGACTTGCCGAATGTGTCACTTTCTTGGCCGGTTGTCTGTATTAACTGGCCATATACTTAAATAGAAGCAGCGTCTTGCGCTTTTCTATTGGCCAGTCCGTACGGTAGAGTTTCGACCTCTCTGTCGAAGGAGTCTAAGCAACAACTCCTCGTCAGGATCTCCAGCTTCCTACCGGGCTAATCAGGCTACTTTTGCTTTTCTTAGACGTAAAGATATTTTCTTGACATTGCTATTTAAAATGAGTAGACTATTTTTATGTAAAGGTTTTTAACTTAACAAGGGGGGCTGTCCATGCTTGAAAAGACAACAAGAATGAATTTCTTGTATGATTTCTATCATTCTTTGTTAACAGATAAGCAGCGCAGTTATATGTCCCTTTATTACCTAGATGATTTCTCTCTTGGTGAAATCGCGGAAGAGTATGAAGTGAGCCGCCAGGCGGTTTACGATAATATTAAACGCACGGAAGCAATGCTCGAAGAGTATGAGAGCAAACTACTGCTATTTAAAAAATTTCAAGAGCGCAGCCGCTTGCTGAAACAGTTAAAATCACTTGTTTCGGCTGACGGACAGTCTATTATTGAATCGCTCGAGAAATTAGATTAGGAGGCGGCAACATGGCATTTGAAGGATTAGCCGACCGACTGCAAAGCACAATGCAAAAAATCCGCGGCAAAGGGAAAGTGACAGAGGCGGATGTCAAGGAAATGATGAGAGAAGTGCGTCTTGCCCTTCTTGAAGCGGATGTTAACTTCAAAGTCGTCAAAAGCTTTGTTAAAAAAGTTAGCGAACGCTCTGTCGGCCAGGAAGTAATGAAAAGCTTAACGCCTGGTCAGCAGGTCATTAAAGTGGTTAAAGAAGAACTAACCAACCTGATGGGCGGCGAACAAAGCCAAATTGCGGTAGCAAAGCGGCCACCAACAGTAATCATGATGGTTGGTCTTCAAGGGGCCGGTAAAACAACGACTACTGGCAAGCTGGCTAATTTGTTGCGGAAGCGTTATAACCGCAAGCCGCTGCTTGTAGCGGCGGATATTTACCGTCCGGCAGCTATTAAGCAGTTGGAAACACTCGGCAAACAACTAAATATGCCCGTTTTTTCTTTAGGAGACCAGGTGAGCCCGGTGGAAATTGCCAAGCAGGCGATTGAAAAAGCAAAAGCAGATCATCATGATTATGTCTTGATTGATACGGCTGGCCGTCTACACGTAGATGAAGACTTAATGGGTGAGCTAAAAGATATCAAAGAATTGACTAATCCTGACGAAATCTTCCTTGTAGTAGATGCAATGACTGGTCAAGACGCGGTGAATGTTGCAGAAAGCTTCAATGAACAGCTTGGTGTGACGGGCGTTATTTTAACGAAGCTTGATGGTGATACGCGCGGAGGGGCAGCTTTATCTATTCGTGCGGTAACTGAAAAGCCGATTAAGTTTGCTGGTATGGGTGAAAAACTCGATGCTCTTGAACCTTTTCATCCGGAGCGAATGGCTTCCCGGATTTTGGGCATGGGCGATGTATTGACGCTGATTGAAAAGGCGCAAACGAACGTGGATGAAGAAAAAGCAAAAGAGCTTGAGCAGAAAATGCGGACAATGTCCTTTACATTTGATGACTTTCTCGAACAGCTTGGCCAAGTCCGTTCCATGGGTCCATTGGATGAGATTATCAAAATGCTTCCCGGAGCTAATAAAATTAAAGGTTTAAGCAATGTTCAGGTGGATGAAAAGCAAATTTCTCACGTTGAAGCTATTATTCAGTCGATGACGAATGAGGAAAAGCAGCATCCAGAAATTATTAGCTCAGGCCGAAAAAAGCGTATTGCCAAAGGAAGCGGAACCTCTATTCAAGAGGTCAATCGTCTTCTTAAGCAATTTGAAGAGATGAAAAAGATGATGAAGCAAATGTCTGGCATGCAGCAAAAGGGCAAGAAAAAAGGAATGCCGTTTAAGTTTCCATTTATGTAAGGGAAGCGAAAGCGGCCCGATTAGCCCGATAAGAGGTTGGAGGGCTCGGCGAGGAGTCTCTGACAGAGAGGCTGAAACCGGCGTACGAGCTGGCTGCTGCAGCTAGACAAAGAAAAGCAAAATTCGCTTTTTTATAGCAACAAAATAAAATGTAAAGAAAAAAACCTTTACAAACAACCTTATTATTTGTTATTATTCTATCTTGTGTAAAACTATTCGGAGGTGCTTTAAAAATGGCAGTAAAAATTCGTTTAAAACGCATGGGTTCTAAAAGAGCTCCATTCTATCGTATTGTAGTAGCAGATTCTCGTTCTCCACGTGACGGACGCCAAATCGAAACAGTTGGAACATACAATCCAATTTCTCAACCAGCGGAAGTAAAAATCGATGAAGAGCTTGCACTAAAATGGCTTCAAAATGGTGCGAAACCATCTGATACAGTACGTAATCTTTTCTCTAAGCAAGGCATTATGGAAAAATTCCACAACGCTAAAATCAGCAAATAAGAGAAATGAAAGAGTTAATCTTAGCAATTGTTAAACCACTTGTCGACCATCCCGATCAAGTCTATGTGAAAGAGAAAGCAGAAGAAAGCAAGGTTACTTACCGCCTTTCTCTTCATCCGGAGGATATTGGGAAAGTCATCGGGAAGCACGGCCGCATTGCTAAGGCGGTTCGAACCATTGTAATGGCAGCGGCAAACGTTGCTCATCAGAAAAAAGTGTATGTAGAAATAGCCGAATAGGGAGGGATAACCTCCCTTTTTTCATATAAATTTTTAATAAGTAAAGCGGAAGCGGCCTGATCAGCCCGATAGGTGGTTGGAGGGTTCGATAAGGAGTCGTTCTTTGACCTCGACAGAGAGCGAAATTAGCGTACGTGCTAGCCGCTGGAGCTAGACAAAGAGGGAATGACGGCTAAAGGCGTGACATCGTGTCGCAGCGCCCTCACTAGCACATCATGTGCGTCGAAGCGGAAGCATATCTGGCATAGAAAGGAAGGCGGAGGCATGCAAGTTTTGCGGACAGTAATTGTTAAGCAAGTATTAACAGAGACGCTGAAACAATCGTTGCTTTCATCTTATCAGGATAAAAAAAGCCAGCTTGAAAAAGAATATGAGCAATTACGCTTTGAGTTAAAAAAAACTGAACGACAGCAAAAAGGTGTCGGCCAGCAATCGACAGCCTTTTTTCAGAAGGAGATGAAGCAGCGTCAGCAAAAAATTGAAAATATTAATTTTCAACAAAGCCAGCTGGAGCTGCTTCCTCTTGGCAGTGAGTTGAAAGAAAAAGAAATGCAGACACTAGTCGATGTAAAAATTGGAGATCGATGGGAAGAAACAGAAAAGACAATTGTCATTAAAGATGGCATTGTCGTCGAGATTCGTTAGAGGTGAGCCAACAATGGAGAAATGGTTTAACGTGGGAAAAATTGTGAATACACATGGAATTCGTGGCGAAGTAAGAGTGATTTCGAGAACGGATTTCCCTGATGAGCGATATAAAGTAGGAAACACACTTTATTTGTTCATGCCCGGTGAAACGGAAGGAAAACCTTTAATCGTCTCATCGCATCGTAAACACAAATCATTTGATTTACTCACATTTGAAGATGTGGATGGATTAAATGCCGTAGAGCCGTTCAAAGGCGGGCTTTTAAAAATAAAAGAGTCGCAGCAGGGTGAGTTAAACGAAGGAGAATACTACTTCCACGAAATCATCGGTTGTCTAGTTAAAACAGTCGATGAGGAGGAAGTTGGTAAAGTAACCGAAATTTTAACGCCGGGAGCTAATGATGTGTGGGTAGTTAAGGGGAAAAATGGCAAAGATTTTTACATTCCGTATATTGAGCAAATTGTAAAAAAGGTAGATGTGAAAGAGAAGCTCATCTTTATTGAACCGATGGAAGGGTTATTGTCATGATGAAAATTGATATTCTTTCTCTTTTTCCTGAAATGTTCGAAGGAGTTCTCCGCTCTTCCATATTGAAGAAAGCGTCTGAAAAAGGAAAAGTTGAGTACAATGTGATTAATTTCCGGGAATTCGCCGAGGGAAAGCATAAAACGGTTGATGATTATCCATATGGTGGCGGAGCGGGAATGGTGTTGAAGCCGCAACCGGTTTTTGATGCGGTCGAGCAGGCAAAGGCATCCTCTCCCTCTTCTCGTCCACGGGTGATTTTAATGTGTCCCCAAGGAGAGCGCTACTCACAGCAAAAGGCCGAAGAATTGGCTGCAGAGCAGCATCTTATTTTTATTTGTGGCCATTATGAAGGCTATGATGAGCGGATTCGTGAGCAGCTTGTAACAGACGAAATCTCGATTGGTGACTTTGTCTTAACAGGCGGTGAGCTAGCAGCTATGGTTATTACAGATAGTGTGGTCCGTCTCTTGCCGGATGTGCTTGGCAATGAGGAATCTCCTATACTCGATTCATTTTCCTCCGGGCTTCTTGAACATCCTCACTATACGAGGCCAGCTGAATTTCGGGGCTTGAAAGTGCCAGACGTTCTTCTTTCAGGGAACCACCGATTAATAGAGGAATGGAGAGAGAAAGAGTCCTTAAGACGGACATGGGAAAGGCGCCGGGACTTACTAGCGAATTATCCTTTATCAGAACAGCAGAAAATATGGTTAACAGAGTGGGAAAAAGAAAGAGATTCTTGATTTGTTATTTTAAATGTGATAAAATTTTTTCGTGGTTTGTGACAACAGTCCAAGCCCATTATAACGGTGTTCCGCTGCGACTCAATAAAAGTTGTATTGAGCATCGGTTAGAAGGAGAGGAATAATATGCACAAATTGATTGAAGAACTTACTAAGGAACAACTTCGCACAGATCTTCCGGCTTTCCGTCCTGGAGATACAGTACGCGTACACGTAAAGGTCGTTGAGGGCACACGTGAACGTATCCAGGTTTTTGAAGGGGTTGTAATCAAACGTCGCGGTGGCGGAGTAAGCGAAACATTTACTGTTCGCAAAATCTCTTATGGCGTAGGCGTTGAACGTACGTTCCCGCTTCATACACCGAAGATCGAAAAAATCGAAGTAACTCGCCGTGGTAAAGTTCGTCGTGCTAAATTGTACTACTTGCGTAACCTTCGCGGTAAAGCAGCTCGTATTAAAGAAATTCGATAATAATAGGCATTTTTGTGAGAGGAGCTTGGAAACAAGCTCCTTTTTCAAATGAAAGAGTCCTTTCTTTTCTCAATAACGCCCAAGATGATATGATGATTACATAATAAATTAGGTGGTGACGAATTTGGCAAAGGAAAAAAACGAATTCTGGGAGTGGACGAAAGCTTTTTTAATCGCAATCGGGTTGGCAGCAATTATTCGATATTTTATCATTGCCCCTATCGTTGTAGACGGAGAGTCAATGATGCCGACGCTGAATGACGGCGACTGGATGATCGTCAATAAAATGGGGGAACCTCAACGTTTCGATATTGTAGTGTTTCATGCACCGGAGCACAAAGATTATATTAAACGTGTGATCGGACTTCCGGGTGATACGGTTGAGTATAAGAATGATAAATTATATATTAACGGAAAATATTATAAAGAGCCTTACCTGGACAAGTATAAGGCGCAGGAACCTGGTCCGCTTACGCCTGACTTTACTCTAAAAGATATCACGGGAAAAGAAACAGTCCCTAAGGGTGAAATCTTCGTGCTCGGAGACAATCGGTTATACAGCAAGGACAGCCGCCACATCGGGACAATTAAAATTGATGAAGTGGTAGGCGATACGAGCCTTGTTTTCTGGCCATTAAACAAAATGCGCATAGTAGACTAAACAGGATCATTTTAATAGAACGGAGGTGAAGCCATGACAATTCAATGGTTTCCCGGCCATATGGCTAAAGCGAGAAGGGAAGTAACAGAGAAACTGAAATTAGTGGACATCATCTTTGAATTGGTTGATGCTCGCCTGCCAATTTCTTCACGTAACCCGATGATTGATGAAATCATCCAGCAAAAGCCGAGATTAGTGCTTTTAAACAAAGCCGACATGGCGGATCCAGCGGTTACTAATCGCTGGCTTGCTTACTTTAAACAGGAGGGGATTCCCGCATTAGCGATTAACTCTCATGCAGGGAACGGCTTGGCGGCTATTAATAAAGCGGCCAAGGAGATCCTAAAGGAAAAATTCGACCGAATGAAATCCAGAGGGATAAAGCCTAGGGCTATCCGGGCTATGATCGTCGGTATCCCGAACGTAGGGAAGTCTACATTAATCAACCGGCTGGCTAAAAAGAACATTGCTAAGACTGGTAACATGCCTGGTGTCACAAAAGCCCAGCAGTGGATCAAGGCAGGGAAAGAAATGGAGCTTCTGGATACCCCTGGCATTCTTTGGCCAAAATTTGAGGATGAAGAAACCGGCTTTAAGCTGGCTTTGACCGGAGCGATTAAAGACACCATCCTTAATTTGCAGGATGTGGCAATTTTTGCTCTCCGCTTTTTGGAAGATCATTATCCAGACCGTCTTAAAGAGCGCTATCAGCTCGAGGACATTCCGGAGGACGTAGTGGACCTTTTCAATAATATCGGCACGCTGCGCGGCTGTTACGCAGCACGCAACGAAATCGATTATGATAAAACAACGGAAGTTATTATCCGTGATATCCGTGGAGAAAAGCTTGGAAAGCTAACGTTTGACTTTCCGGAAGCACAAATGAAATAACAAAAAGCAAAGGCCCTTTCTTAGGGTCTTTATTTTGTTTAAACAAAGTCGATATAAAAGAAAAGAAGGCGGGAAATGAGATGGAGTTTTGACTAAGCCTTTTAAAAATGAATAAAGCATGATTAAAATAAATAAGGCTGCCAGTGGCATGAGGTTTCCGCATATATTTTACTAAAAACAACATGTGCAAAATTCAAAAAATGTCTGTTAACAAGAAAGTAAACAAAAGGAGTTAATGATGGTCCAGTCAGTAAGTGAGATTAAAAAGGAACTAAAAAATATTCAAACAGAAAATCATCCGCAATTTCAGGAGTGGCTGAAAGATTCTCGAAAAGGAGTCCAGCAGGCAATTGCCCAATGGTACCGCCGACAAAATCAACGGGAGCAAGAACGATTAAACTATGAGAGAATGCTCACTTTTGAAAAGCAACTCATAGAGAAAGGAGTAACATATATTGCGGGAATCGATGAAGTGGGACGAGGACCACTCGCAGGGCCGGTTGTCGCAGCAGCAGTTGTGCTACCAGAAGATCTTGAGCTAGTAGGAATTAATGATTCTAAAAAAATCAGCAGAATGAAAAGAGACTATTTCTATGAAGAACTTATAGAAAAAGCAGACGTAGGTATCGGGATTGTTGAGGCTTCTGAAATTGATGAAATAAATATATACGAAGCCACAAAAAAAGCGATGAAAGTAGCGGTAGCAGGCCTTTCACGGGTCCCAGAGCATCTGTTGATCGATGCAATGACACTAAGCCTTCCCATTCCTCAGACATCTATTATTAAGGGGGATGCAACAAGTGTATCGATTGCAGCAGCGTCGATCGTAGCAAAAGTGACCAGAGACAGGTTAATGTGTGACTATGCTCTCGTTTATCCACAATACGGTTTTGAAAGAAATATGGGATATGGAACAGCAGAGCATTTGGAAGGTTTGAGTTCAAGCGGTCCCTGCGAGATTCACCGAAGGAGTTTTTCTCCAGTAAAGGAAATAGAATAACAGCAGAAAAAGTAAGGGGGGAAGGAAAGAGATGATTATCCAGCAAGCTGCTCTCGCGCAAGGTCTTCTCGGCAAGGAAAAAACAGCTCAGTTACGAGAAGGGGAGATGTTTCCCGCCAAAGTAGTAAAAATGTTACCGAATGGCATGGCTGAGCTATCGACTGGAACGACTACAATGGTTGCAAAGCTGGAAGTGCCGCTTCAATCAGGGGAAAGATATTGGTTCCGAGTAGCATCGAATAATGAAGGAATACACCTGCAAGTGATTACATCGCCAATGTCAGAAAATGAAAGTCTATCAAAAATGGCAAGGGATTTACTCATGCAGTTGTCTTTACCGATCACAAAAGAGAATAAAGCATTTGTCGAAATGGTGATGAGAGAGAAGATGCCGCTGACGAAAGAGTTGATTATGAAGGCGGGAGAATGGCTGGCGAAGGGACCGCTGTCTGATGGGTTGCAAGCAATCAAGATGATGACCGAGCATTCTCTCCCAATAACTAAAGCTATCTTCCAACCTTTGATGACAGCTTACTCTTCAATTTCTCTTGGTCAATTAACAGAAGATCTGGCTGCAAAGCTTCAGCAGATGAATCAGCCACCGACCTCGGCCGATGCATTAATAAAATTGTTAAAAGACTGGCAGACTCCTCTGGAGAAGCATACTGTCCAGAAAATTGCAGCCGCCATAATGGAAAAGCTGTTTTCACCTGAAAAGCTATCAGCCTCTAAGTCAGCAGCTATTGATTTAGTTAAATCATGGGGAGTTATTTCAGAGTCTGGAGACAGCGTCGATGATTCGCTCGTTCAAATCATGCGCCAATGGAAAAGAGAAACAAGCTCACCTGGGGCAACGAACCAGGCGGTCTTTGAAAATAAACCGCCTTCCATAAAGCAGGCGGTCAGCCAGTTTATCCAGCAACCAGCTGATAGGGAGTCTCTGCAGCGATTAGAGCAAGCATTGATTAACAATGCCAAAGCGGCGGGGAAGAGCGCTGTAGGGCCTTTAACAGCTGAAATTAAGTCATTAATAGAGGGACTAAAGACTACAGACCTAACCAATGAGCAAATAGCGGCTGTTTTTAAAACCGCTGCAAAAGTAAGTATCCAGCATAATGAGCCATCGGAAGCGATTCGCCAATTGGCTGCTCTCTTTAATAAAGAGGCAGAAGAGTTTGTTGGCCTTATAAAAAATGAAACAGCAAAAATTCATTCTTCGTCATTGGCAGCGCTATCCAGAAAGGAATTGTTGTTTCAACAAATTGCACTTGCGGTAGAGAATGATATGCAGCTTCATTTATCTGCCAAGGAAGCCCATTCATTGATCAAGGATACGTTCCGATGGTTAGGGATTGACCTGGAAGGAATGCTCGGAACAAGTTTGCCTGAAGAGGCTGAGCTTGAGAAAATGCTAAAGCCCCAGCTGTTGCGCCTTCTTAGTGAAAACCTGCCTGTTCATATTAAAGAATCTGCAGAACAATTGCTGGGACGGATGAATGTACAGCCCCTGCTGTCTGCTGAAAATGGGCCTATTCAGCAGCTGATTATGCAAGTGCCGATTAATCTGTTCGGTTTTCATACGGAGCTGACTTTACAATGGTCAGGAAAAAAGACGGAAGATGGTCAACTAGATTCCGATTATTGCCGAGTACTATTTTATTTAGAACTCGAACATATAAAAGAAACGGTAATAGATATGCAAGTACAAAATCGGATTATCCAATTGCAAATATTTAATGAAACGCCTGGTCTAAAGTCAACCGCAGCGGCTCTTCTTCCCTCACTGAAGGCAGGGATAGAAGAAAAAGGGTATCAGTTATCGAGCATTCAGTTCAAGCAGTCCGGGAAAAGCGAGCTGCCTCCGCTTGTTCAGGTAATGGAAACACAGCCTTATGAGGGAGTGGATATCCGCATATGAATAAAGAGACAAAAAGAAAACAGGCGGCCGCTCTCTCTTACCGCGCTGAAAAGAACCAGTCCCCTCTGTTAATTGCTAAAGGGAAGGGCAAAGTGGCCGAAAACATCCTTGAAAGAGCTAAAGAGCATAATATTCCTATCCAGGAAGACCCAAGCCTGGTCGAGCTGTTGGGGAAGTTAGAAATTAATGAAACCATCCCCGAAGAACTCTATCAAGCCGTAGCGGAAGTGTTTGCCTTCATTTACCGGCTTGACCAGCTAAAAAAATAATTTGAATGAGGTTTATCATTTGAGGGTAGGGTAATTGTGTAGAAGGGGCTGCGAAAGGACATCCATTTTTTCCATAAAAAGCGCTTACGAGTGTTGGAATAATCGCAAAAATCTATAAAAAAGCCGAACAATAACAAAATTAGGTCCAATATCTAGACAGAAATTCCGACTTTATATACAATGGAAACGCAGTCTACTTTTTTGAGATTGATAGGAGGATGAAGTATGAATATCCATGAGTATCAAGGCAAAGAAATCCTCAGAAATTACGGGGTAGCCGTTCCAAACGGTAAAGTTGCTTTTTCCGTTGAAGAAGCAGTTGAAGCAGCAAAACAACTTGGCACTGACGTTTGTGTCGTAAAAGCGCAAATTCACGCAGGCGGCCGCGGAAAAGCGGGCGGAGTTAAAGTTGCAAAAAATATTGATGAAGTGCGTACATATGCTGAAGAAATTTTAGGTAAAACGCTTGTCACTCATCAAACAGGTCCAGAAGGAAAAGAAGTCAAGCGTTTATTGATTGAAGAAGGCTGCGATATTCAAAAAGAATATTACGTTGGTCTTGTTCTAGATCGCGCTACGTCTCAAGTCGTATTAATGGCTTCTGAAGAAGGCGGAACAGAAATCGAAGAGGTAGCGGCAGCTACTCCAGAAAAGATTTTCAAGGAGTACATTGATCCAGTAACAGGCTTAATGCCTTACCAAGCTCGCCGTATCGCTTTCAACATCAATATTCCGGCAGAACTTGTGAACAAAGCAGTGAAGTTTATGATGGGTCTTTATACAGTATTTATTGAGAAAGACGCTTCTATTGCTGAGATTAACCCGCTTGTTGTAACAGGTGACGGTAATGTTATGGCGCTTGATGCGAAAATCAACTTTGATTCTAACGCATTGTACCGCCATAAAGATATTATGGAATACCGCGATTTAGAAGAAGAAGATCCAAAAGAAATCGAAGCTTCTAAATATGACTTAAGCTATATCTCTCTTGATGGCAACATTGGCTGTATGGTTAATGGGGCAGGCCTCGCTATGGCAACAATGGATATCATTAAGCATTACGGCGGCGATCCGGCTAACTTCCTTGATGTTGGGGGCGGCGCGACAGCTGAAAAAGTTACAGAAGCATTTAAAATTATTCTTTCCGACAAAAATGTTAAAGGTATTTTCGTTAACATTTTCGGCGGAATTATGAAATGTGACATCATTGCAACTGGTGTGGTAGAAGCTGCGAAACAAGTCGGCTTATCTGTGCCACTTGTTGTTCGTTTAGAAGGAACAAACGTTGATTTAGGTAAGAAAATCTTAAGTGAGTCTGATATTGACATTGTTGCGGCTGAGTCTATGGCTGATGGCGCACAAAAAATCGTTGAGCTTGTAAGCAAATAATCCCAGAGTTGACCAGAGAAAGGCAGGTATAGGCATGAGTGTATTTGTTAATAAAGACACAAAAGTAATCGTTCAAGGTATCACTGGTAAAACAGCTCTTTTCCATACAAAACAAATGTTGGAATACGGTACAAAAATCGTTGGTGGTACATCACCGGGTAAAGGTGGAACAGAGGTAGAAGGCGTACCGGTATTTAATACTGTTAGTGATGCAGTAAAAGCAACAGGTGCTAACGCTTCTGTTATTTATGTTCCTGCTCCATTCGCTGCAGATGCAATCGTAGAAGCAGTAGATGCAGAGCTTGATCTTGTTATCTGTATTACTGAACATATCCCAGTATTAGATATGGTAAAAGTAAAACGCTATATGCAAGGCAAGAAAACTCGCTTAGTTGGGCCAAACTGCCCGGGTGTTATTACACCTGATGAATGTAAAATTGGTATCATGCCTGGTTACATTCATACTAAAGGCCATGTCGGTGTTGTTTCCCGCTCCGGTACATTAACTTATGAAGCGGTACACCAATTGTCACAAGCTGGCATCGGCCAATCAACAGCTGTTGGTATTGGTGGAGACCCAGTAAACGGTACGGACTTTATTGACGTATTAAAAGCGTTTAACGAAGATCCAGAAACAAAAGCTGTTATTATGATCGGTGAAATCGGCGGAACAGCTGAAGAAGAAGCAGCTCAATGGGTAAAAGCAAACATGACAAAACCTGTTGTCGGCTTCATCGGCGGCCGTACTGCACCTCCAGGAAAACGCATGGGCCATGCCGGTGCCATCATTTCTGGCGGAAAAGGGACAGCTGATGAAAAAATCCGCGTAATGAACGAATGCGGAATTAAAGTAGCTGAAACTCCATCCGTTATGGGTGAAACTTTGATCGAAGTGATCAAAGAAAAAGGCATTTACGAAGAGTGCAAAACGCATTAATCTAGTTAAATAAACAACGAAGAGGCTGCTCCGAAAGCAATGCAAAAGGCATTTCGGACAGCCTTTTTCTTTACAAAGGAGGCAGTCAAACTGGACGTGCTAACGGAAAAAATCATCCACTTGCAACATTGTCATGGCATCGGCTGGAAAGCCATTTATTCACTTTTGAGGCAAGAAAATGACCTGAAGAATTTATATAACTATTCCCCTGTCTATCTCTCCCGCATACTTGCCATTTCACCTTCCCGCTCTGCGGCTGTTGTCGAACAGCTGAAGCATCAAAAGGACCGCCCTCTACTCAAAATGTACAAAGCTCAAGGGTTTCAATCGATCCCCATTTATAGTCCCTCCTATCCGCCCCTTCTAAAAACCTTGCCGCAACCTCCATGGATCCTCTATACAGCAGGAGATGTGTCTTTGCTTACGTGTGAGCGAAAAATAGCGATTGTTGGCGCGCGAACAGCCAATGAATATGGACGGAAGGCTGTACAACTGTTGGTGCCAGAACTCGTCGAATATGGTTGTATTATCGTCAGCGGACTGGCAAAAGGAGTGGACGCTTTTGCCCACGAGGCAGCTTTGGCTGAAGAGGGGGGAACGATCGCCGTTATTGCTGGCGGATTTCATCATATATATCCGAGAGAGAATTTGTCTTTAGCTCAAAAAATCATGAAATCCGGCCTGATTGTTTCTGAATACCCGCCAAACACCCCACCTAGAAAGTGGCATTTTCCTGCTAGAAACCGAATCATTAGTGGCTTATCTCTCGGTTCTGTTATAGTACAGGCGGGAAAGAAAAGCGGCTCTTTAATTACCGCTTACTGTGCTTTAGAGCAGGGGAGAGAGGTATTTTGTGTTCCGGGAAGGATTGATGAACCGTTGTCTGAAGGAACAAATGAGCTAATTAGTGAGGGAGCCAAAATAGTGCGGACAAGTGCAGATATTTTAGAGGAAATTATGTAAAAATCGATACAAATATGGAAGAAAAATCAATTAATTTTTCCGTCTTTGATAAAAAAAGGTTGCTTTTATTCGCAAACTGTATTAAATTTTGCAAAAGAATCAATGATTTTAATGATGAAAAAAATAACTTAATGAATAGAGAAAAACAAATAGAAAAACATAATTAAAATGCAATTGATTGACAATTGTCATCAAACCGGCTAATAATGTGTGTTACATCTATTTATTTTCACCTCTAGGGGGAGGTTTATGCATGTCAGAGTACTTAGTAATAGTCGAGTCCCCTGCAAAAGCGAAAACAATTGAACGTTACTTGGGGAAAAAATATAAAGTAAAAGCATCTATGGGCCATGTGCGCGATTTGCCTAAAAGTCAAATGGGTGTTGATATAGAAAATAATTATGAACCGAAATATATTACCATCCGTGGAAAGGGACCCGTGCTGAAAGAATTAAAGACAGCCGCCAAAAAAGCGAAAAAAATCTATCTGGCGGCTGACCCCGACAGAGAAGGGGAAGCGATTGCCTGGCATTTGGCTCATAGTCTTGACCTTGATACGTCATCGGATTGCCGGGTTGTGTTTAATGAAATTACAAAAGATGCCATTAAGGAATCATTCAAGCATCCAAGGCCGATTAATACGGATCTTGTGGATGCCCAACAAGCGCGCCGTATTTTGGACCGTCTAGTCGGTTACAATATTAGCCCGCTCCTTTGGAAGAAAGTTAAAAAAGGGCTGAGCGCAGGGCGCGTGCAATCAGTCGCTTTGCGACTGATTATCGATCGTGAAAAAGAGATCACTCAATTTACACCGGAAGAATATTGGACAATTGAAGCCCAGTTTTCAAAAGGAACAGATTCTTTTTCAGCCTCCTTTTATGGAAAGGGCGGGAAGAAAACGGCTTTGAAATCTGAAGAAGAAGTAAAAGCGGTTCTTTCAGCTATTAAAGGAAACAGCTTCGAGATTGCCAGTGTGACAAAAAAGGAACGCAGAAGAAATCCTGCACCGCCATTTACAACATCTTCTCTCCAGCAGGAAGCAGCCCGCAAGCTGAACTTTCGAGCAAAGAAGACGATGATGCTCGCTCAGCAGCTATACGAAGGAATCGATTTGGGCAAAGAAGGAACAGTCGGGTTAATTACGTACATGAGAACGGATTCAACGAGAGTCTCTGAGGTTGCTCAAAAAGAGGCGCATGAATTTATCGAGTCGATTCATGGCAAAGAATATACAAAAGAAGCTGAAGCCAAAGCGAGGAAAGAAAAGAAACCGTCAAATGCCCAGGATGCGCATGAAGCTATACGTCCAACAAGTGTATTCAAGGAACCGGGGATGCTAAAAGAATTTTTGTCGCGCGATCAGTTACGGCTATACAAATTGATATGGGAACGTTTCCTTGCCAGTCAAATGTCAGCAGCGGTGATAGATACGGTCAGCGCAGACCTTGTAAACGGCGAGGTGACATTTCGGGCTACCGGTTCGAAAGTGAAATTTCAAGGTTTCATGAAAGTGTATATAGAAGGATCAGATGATGGGCAAGAAGAGAAAGAAAAACAGTTGCCTAACTTGGAAAAAGGGAACAAAGTAATTTCCGAGACCATAGAGCCGAAACAGCACTTTACTCAACCGCCGCCTCGCTATACAGAAGCACGGCTTGTAAAAACGCTGGAAGAGCTGGGGATTGGTCGGCCGTCCACGTTTGCTCCTACGCTTGACACAATTCAAAAACGCGGCTATGTAGCTCTTGATAATAAGCGCTTTGTACCAACAGAATTAGGCGAAATTGTGCATGAGCTGATGATGGAATTCTTTTCAAATATTATTGATGTTGAATTTACAGCAAAGATGGAAAAAGACTTAGATAATATAGAAGACGGACAAGTAGAATGGGTCGAGGTAATCGATGAATTCTATCAGGGGTTTGAAAAACACTTAGTTAAAGCGGAAGAAGAAATGGAGAAAGTTGAAATTAAGGATGAACCTGCTGGCGAGGATTGTGAAAACTGTGGCAATCCGATGGTATTTAAAATGGGCCGTTATGGAAAGTTTATGGCTTGCAGCAACTTTCCTGATTGCCGGAATACAAAAGCGATTGTAAAGGAAATCGGCGTGAAATGTCCGAAGTGCAAGGAAGGAAATATAATAGAAAGAAAAAGTAAAAAACGCCGTATTTTTTATGGGTGCGATCGCTTTCCAGAATGTGACTTTTTATCATGGGATAAACCAATTGAGCGAAAGTGTCCAAAATGTGAACAGATGCTTGTTGAAAAGAAACTGAAAAAAGGCGTGCAAATTCAATGTACAGGCTGCGATTATAAGGAAGAAACACAGGTATAAAAGCGGGAATTTCCCGCTTTTTTGCTTGTTTTTGCACATAATACTTTTTTTATGGGAACGTCTGTTGTACAATGCTTTAGGGACATAGATGTACGTACCATTATTTATTCAGGAGGCAAAAAAACAATGGAACCAGTCGTGAATGTGATCGGAGCAGGGTTAGCCGGAAGCGAAGCAGCTTTTCAAATTGCTGAACGGGGCGTGAAAGTACATCTGTATGAAATGCGGCCCGTCAAACAAACACCGGCTCATCATACAGATAAATTCGCTGAGCTCGTTTGCAGCAATTCATTGCGGGCTAACGCACTCACCAATGCTGTCGGCGTGTTGAAAGAAGAAATGAGAGCTTTGCATTCCGTTATTATTTCTGCAGCAGACCATTGTTCTGTTCCAGCAGGAGGAGCCCTTGCCGTTGACCGCCATGAATTTGCCGGTCTAGTGACTGAACGGGTGAAAAATCATCCGAACGTTACGGTCTTTAATGAAGAGATGACAGACATCCCCGAGGGAATTACTGTCATTGCTACCGGACCGTTAACAAGCCAAGCCTTATCGCAAAAGTTGAAGGAACTAACGGGAGAAGATTATTTATACTTTTATGATGCTGCCGCTCCTATTATTGAGAAGGACAGCATAGATATGAGTAAAGCCTATTTAAAGTCCCGTTATGATAAAGGAGAAGCCGCTTATTTAAACTGTCCAATGACAGAAGAAGAATTTGACAGGTTTTATGAAGCGCTGATCTCTGCGGAAACCGTTCCCCTTAAGGAATTTGAAAAAGAGATTTTCTTTGAAGGCTGCATGCCAGTGGAAGTTCTAGCAAAGCGCGGAAAGAAAACGCTTCTGTTTGGACCGATGAAACCAGTCGGATTGGAAGATCCGCGCACAGGAAAAAGACCTCATGCGGTTGTGCAGCTGCGTCAAGATGATGCCGCCGGGACGCTCTATAACATTGTTGGTTTTCAAACGCATTTAAAATGGGGGCCTCAAAAAGAAGTCCTGCAATTAATCCCTGGACTGGAAAAGGCAGAGATTGTCCGATATGGAGTTATGCACCGTAATACGTTTATTAATTCGCCGAAAGTTTTGCAGCCGACTTATCAGTTCAAGGAACGGAGTAATTTATTCTTTGCCGGCCAAATGACGGGTGTGGAAGGATATGTAGAATCCGCAGCAAGCGGTTTGATTGCCGGGATCAATGCAGCGCGTCTAGCCCTTGGAAAAGATCCTGTGGCTGTACCGGCAGAAACAGCGATTGGTAGCATGGCTCATTATATTACTTCAACAAATGAAAAGAATTTTCAGCCAATGAATGCTAATTTTGGTTTGTTTCCTGACCTTCCGGTTAAAATAAGAAACAAGAAGGAAAGATACGAAGCCCATGCTCAGCGGGCATTAGAAACAATTCAAACTTTTGTGAAAAGTTTGTAAACTTCTTGCAAGGGCTGCTTGATTGTGATACTATTTAGTAGCCCTATGGGGGTGTTTAAATGTCTGAACCTTTTAATAAGTATTTACAATCGTTCATCGAGTTCTTGCGAGTCGAAAAACACTATTCAAATTACACGATACAATTTTATCGCTACGATATTGAAGAATTCTTTAAGTTCATTACTGAGCAAAGCATTAAGAACTTAGAAGATGTGGAATACTTGGATGCACGGTTGTATTTAACAACGCTGCACGATAAACAACTGTCCCGCTCTACTATTGCTAGAAGAGTTTCTAGCATGCGCAGTTTTTTTCGCTTCTTATCCAGAGAAAAGGTCATAACGGAAAATCCTTTTGCGCTCGTGCAGCAGTCAAAAGGGGCAAATAAGCTCCCCTCCTTTTTTTATGAAGAAGAGATGGAAGAGCTTTTTGCTGTGTGCGAAGGGGAAGAGCCTTTGAACCTCCGTAATAAAGCAATACTTGAGCTGCTCTATGCAACGGGTATCCGTGTGAGTGAATGTACAGGAATTGAAATGAAGCATATTGATTTTGATTTTTCCGTGTTACTTGTTAAAGGAAAAGGGAATAAAGAGAGATATGTGCCTTTCGGAACTTTTGCCCATGAAGCAATCGAGCGATACATAGCAACAGCGAGAAAGTTCTTAATGAAGTCTACAGACAACCACTCTTTTTTGTTTGTTAACCATCGTGGCAAACCGCTGACTTCAAGAGGCGTCCGTCACATTTTAACCACACTGATTGAGAAAGCGTCGTTAACAAGAAAAATTCATCCCCATATGCTGAGGCATACCTTTGCTACTCACTTGCTGAACAATGGGGCGGATTTGCGGACGGTTCAAGAACTGCTTGGGCATGATCATCTTTCTTCTACACAAGTATACACTCATGTGACAAAAGAACATTTAAGAAAGACGTATTTAACTCATCATCCCCGTGCGTAAGTAAAGGAGGAATCAGAATTTATGGATCAGTTTCATGCTACTACAATTTTTGCTGTTCAGCACAAAGGCGGGTGTGCAATGGCCGGAGACGGGCAAGTGACATTTGGAAATGCTGTTGTCATGAAACACACGGCCAGAAAAGTGCGCAAGCTGTTCAATGGAAAAGTACTTGCAGGCTTTGCTGGATCTGTCGCTGATGCTTTCACGTTGTTTGAGTTGTTTGAGAGTAGGCTGGAAGAGTATAACGGAAATCTGCAGCGTGCAGCAGTCGAGCTTGCGAAAGAATGGCGTTCTGATAAAGTGCTGCGCCGTTTAGAGGCCATGCTAATCGTAATGGACCGCTCGAATATTCTATTAATCTCCGGAACAGGAGAAGTCATTGAACCGGATGATGGCATTTTAGCTATTGGATCGGGGGGCAACTTCGCCTTAGCCGCAGGACGCGCTTTAAAAACTTATTCAGGCGATCATCTATCCGCGAGAGAAATTGCTAAAGCTGCTTTAGAAATCGCAGGAGAGATATGCGTCTATACGAATGACCAGATTATTTTGGAAGAACTTGAGTAAAGGAGTGAAGAGCTTGGAGAAGAAATCATTGCAGTTGACGCCGAGACAAATTGTAGAACGGCTTGACCAGTATATTGTCGGTCAGAAAGATGCTAAAAAAGCAGTAGCTGTTGCTTTACGTAATCGTTACCGACGCAGTTTGTTAAGTGATCAAATTCGGGATGAAGTCATTCCTAAAAATATATTGATGATCGGTCCGACAGGGGTTGGGAAAACGGAAATTGCCCGTCGTGTCGCAAAACTCTCGGGCGCACCCTTTATTAAAGTAGAGGCAACGAAATTTACAGAAGTAGGTTATGTCGGCCGGGATGTAGAATCTATGGTGCGCGATTTAGCTGAAACATCTGTAAGAATCATCAAAGAAGAAAAAATCCAATCTGTGCAAGAGCCGGCAAGAGAAGCAGCCAATCGGCGGCTCGTAGAATTGCTTGTTCCGACAAGAAAGAAAGCAGCCAGTATGAAGAATCCATTTGAAATGTTATTTGGCGGCAGTGGACAAGAGCAGGTGAGCCAGGAGGATTCTCATGAGGAGTCTTCTATTCGAGAGCGAAGAAAGTTGGTTGCAGATCAGCTTGCGCGCGGCGAAATGGAAGAGGAGATCGTTACAATCGAAGTGGAAGAGCAGCCGCCTTCCATGTTTGATATGTTTCAAGGGTCGGGCATGGAACAAATGGGTATGAGCATGCAGGATGCACTCGGTGGGCTTTTGCCGAAGAAAAAGAAGAAAAGGAAGTTATCGGTTAAAGAAGCACGAGAAGTATTGACCAATGAAGAAGCTCAAAAGCTAATTGATATGGATGATGTTACACAAGAGGCGATCAGACGGGCCGAGCAGACAGGTATTATCTTCATTGATGAAATTGATAAGATAGCAGCTAAAGGTGCAGCTTCTTCATCGGCCAGCGTGTCGAGAGAAGGCGTGCAACGTGACATCTTACCGATTGTAGAAGGTTCGACGGTTGTAACAAAATATGGTTCGGTAAAGACCGATCATGTTTTATTCATCGCAGCAGGCGCTTTTCATATGTCGAAACCATCCGATCTTATTCCGGAATTACAAGGGCGTTTTCCAATTCGCGTAGAACTTGGGAAACTGTCAGTGGAAGATTTTGTTCGCATTTTAGTGGAACCAGATAATGCTTTAATAAAACAATATATAGCTTTATTAGAAACGGAAGGTATAGAAATTGAATTTTCTGACGATGCTATAAAACGTATAGCAGAAATTGCCTTTGAAGTCAATCAAAGTACTGATAACATAGGTGCTCGCCGCCTTCATACCATCCTGGAAAAGCTATTGGAAGACCTATCATTTGAAGCGCCTGATATCACGATGGAGAAAATTACGATTACTCCGCAATATGTAAATGAGAAGTTGGAAGCTATTTCACGTGATAAAGATGTGAGTCAGTTTATCCTATAGAGTTTCAACTCAATGGATAAAAGGGTAGAACGGGAAGTAGAAAATAAAGTAAAAAATAATGCATTGACCGGTAACAGATAGACTAGTCATTGTAGGAGGATTTTATTATGAATTTGTTAGAGAAAACAAGAAAGATTAACAAGTTGTTGCAAGATGCAGCAGGCAAACATGTCAATTTCAAAGAAATGGCAGAGTCCCTGTCTGGATTAATTGAAGCGAATGTATATGTAGTGAGTCGTCGAGGAAAGTTACTAGGCTTCGGGGTGAATCAGCAAATCGAAAACGAGCGGATGAAACAAATGCTTGCTGAACGACGTTTCCCTGAAGAGTACACAAAAAACTTGTTTAACTTAGAAGAGACTTCTTCTAACCTGGATGTAGATAGCGAGTATACTGCTTTCCCGGTTGAGAATAAAGAGTTGTTTAAAAATGGTCATACGACGATTGTTCCAATTAAAGGGGCAGGTGAACGTCTTGGTACGCTAGTGTTGGCTCGTTTAGAAGAGAAGTTCCATGATGAAGATTTAATTTTAGCTGAGTACGGAGCAACCGTAGTAGGCATGGAAATTTTACGTGAGAAGACAGAAGAGATTGAAGAGGAAGCAAGAAGCAAAGCGGTTGTCCAAATGGCGATCAGCTCTCTTTCCTATAGTGAGCTGGAAGCGATTGAACATATCTTTGAAGAATTAGACGGAAAAGAAGGCTTACTTGTCGCCTCAAAAATTGCTGACCGTGTCGGCATTACTCGCTCTGTTATCGTGAATGCGCTGCGAAAGTTGGAGAGTGCTGGTGTCATTGAGTCTCGTTCTTTAGGGATGAAAGGCACATACATTAAAGTATTAAATGATAAATTCCTCATTGAATTAGAAAAATTAAAATCAAATTAATTTCTTTATAAGTAAAAAACCGCCTGTTTTCGACAGGTGGTTTTTTTGTTGTTTATTCCCAAAATAGGAATTTTGTCATTTGTTATGGTTGGGAAATTGTGATTAAATGTGTGGTAGTGATTTCTAGTTGTGTTATTAAGTAAGTAAAAATGCCTACGTTTGTCAATTTAGTTAAAAATGTATTATTTTTTTAGCGAAATTGTAAACTTAAGTGAAATTTAAATAAGAATTATGTTATAGTTTCTAACGTGAGATTGAAAATAAATCCAAATAGGGCAAAAGGTTCTTTCCTTTTAAAATAAAGCAAATATAGGAAAAAATGTTTCAAAACGTTTTCATTCGAGTAAATATTACTAACACATCAAGCGGAGTGGTGATAAATGAAGATATTTTCAGATTCATTCAGTAACATTGAAAAAGGATTGGATTATTCTGCGCTGAAGCAAAAAGTCATTGCTAATAATATTGCAAATGCAGACACACCAAACTATAAGTCGAAAGATGTCAGCTTTAAAAAAGTATTTGACGAAACACTAGCTAATGAATTGAATGCTTACCGAACAGATTCCCGTCATTTTTCTTTTCAGTCAAGTCAAAGCCACCCTGCGGTTGTGACGAATCGCAACCTCTCATTTAATCAAAATGGCAATAGTGTCGACACGGATAAGGAAATGTCGGACCTTGCGACCAATCAGATTTATTATAATGCCCTTGTCGATCGAATGAGCAGCAAGTTTAATTCTTTAACAAATGTCATTAAAGGAGGAAGGTAAAGGTGTCCATATTTCATAGTATGAATACGACTTCATCAGCTTTGACTGCCCAGCGTTTGCGCATGGATGTTATCTCTTCCAATATGGCTAACATGGATTCTACTCGTGCCCGTCAGGTTGACGGGAAATGGGAGCCGTATCGCCGTAAATCAGTTGTTCTTCAACCTAGACAAGGCGATTTTTCTTCCTATTTAAATCAAGCAATCGGCCGTCAAAGCGGTGGGGCGGGAGATGGAGTCAAGGTTACCAACATTGTAGAAGACGATTTGACACCTTTTAAAATGGTTTATGATCCAACGCATCCTGATGCGAATGAAGAAGGATATGTGCAGATGCCTAACGTTGATCCTTTACGGGAGATGGTAGATTTAATGGCTGCCACGCGCTCCTATGAGGCAAATGTAACAGTCTTTAACGCATCGAAGTCTATGATGACAAAAGCTTTAGAAATTGGTAAATAAAGGAGATAAATAAATGGCTATTCAATCTGTGCAAGCAGTCACACCATTTTCAAAAGCTGAAAGAGCTGAATTGAAGCCTGAAGTAACCCCTTATAAAGCTCAACAGAATTTTGCCGACTTTTTAAAAGAGTCGCTTAATCAAGTGAGTCAAGCGGATGCTACATCTAATGATATGACAAGTAAGCTCATCCGCGGGGAGAATGTAGATCTTCATCAAGTGTTGATTGCCGGACAAAAAGCAAGCGTAGCGATGCAATTAACGATGGAAGTGCGCAACAAAGCTGTAGAAGCTTATCAGGAAATTATGAGAATGCAAATGTAAATGTAAAAAGACAAACTAGTGAAACACCCTTTGAATCAGAAGCAACTTAACCGGGGGATTGTAATGAATGAAACGATACGCCAACAATTAACAAGAATACGAGAATATTGGAACAGCCGTACGAAAAGGCAAAGATGGATAGGCATAGGCGCTTTTCTGCTGTTCGTTATAGCCATTAGCGCTCTTGTTTTATTTATGACAAGAGACAAGATGGTACCACTTTACAGTGAGCTTGCTCCTACGGAGATAGGAGCTATTAAAGAAAATTTGGACGGCCGGGGAATCAAGTATGAAATTACTGAAGGAGGAACCGGTATACTCGTTCCTGAGGAAACGGTAGATTCATTGAAGGTTGATTTAGCGGCAGAAGGTCTGCCTAAATCGGGAAGCATTGATTACGGCTTTTTTAGTGAGAATGCTGGCTTCGGTATGACCGACAATGAATTTAATATTTTAAAACTGGATGCTATGCAAACAGAGCTTGCTCATTTAATGACAGGCATTGAAGGTGTAAAAGATGCTAAAGTCATGATCAATCTTCCACAAAAAGAGGTATTTGTGAAAGACGATGAAGAAAAAGCCTCTGCGTCTGTTGTGCTGAAAACAGAGTCTGGCTATCAATTTGATGAAAAGCAAATTAAATCACTTTACCATCTTGTTTCGAAAAGTGTGCCCAACTTGCCAGAAGAGAATATCGTTATTATGAATCAGAATTTTGAGTATTATGACCAGCAGGATAGCGGCTCTCTCTACGGTAATGAGATGGTTCAGCAGATGGACATTAAAAAGAAAATTGAACGGGATATTCAGCGACAAGTTCAAAGTATGCTCGGCACGCTGATGGGTCAAGACAAGGTTGTAGCATCCGTTACTGCCGATGTTGACTTTACCCAGGAGAATAGAGAAGAAAACCTCGTTACACCTGTAGATGAAGAAAAGATGGCTGGTATCCAAATCAGCGCTCAAAGAATTAATGAAACCTTTACGGGCGACGGGGCAGCTGGTGGTATTCCTCAAGGAGAAGATCCGGCCGATTCACAAGGTTCCACCTATATGGGAGGGACCGGCGGTTCCGGTGACTATGAGCGTTCCGAAGAAACAATTAATAATGAAGTAAATCGCATCCGCAAGAAAATTAAAGAAAGCCCTTATAAGATTCGAGATTTAGGGATTCAAGTGATGGTTGAGCCGCCAAAGGCTAACAATCCAGATTCTTTGCCTCAAGAACGAGTGGACGATATTCAACAAATGCTTGGTACAATCGTTCGGACATCTATTGATAAAGGATATAATCAAGAGCTAACTGACCAGGATTTAGAAGGAAAGATTTCTGTTTCTGTTCAGCCATTTAAAGGAAAAGCGACGTTTACTGAAGAAAAGCAATCCTCTATACCTTGGTGGGTATACGTAGTTGGAGCCGTATTGCTTGTCATTATCGGAGTACTAGTATTCTTGATTTTGCGCGGTCGCCGTCAAGAGGAAGAAGAGTTCGAAGAAGAGTTAGAACCAGAAGAGCCGCTTGCTGATATTAACGAAATAGAAACAGAAGGATCGGCCCGCAGAAAACAATTGGAGAAAATGGCGAAAGAAAAACCCGAAGAGTTTGCCAAACTCCTCCGGTCTTGGTTATCTGAAGAATAAAAACCGATGGCATATACAAGATAATGTGTTGAATAGGAGGAATTCAGTATGGCTGTTAGAGAGAAAAAGTTAACAGGGAAACAAAAAGCGGCCATTCTTCTTATTTCCCTTGGTCCGGATGTATCAGCTTCTGTATATAAGCATTTGTCGGAAGAAGAGATCGAACGACTGACACTGGAAATATCAGGCGTAAAAAAAGTAGATACAGAGGCAAAAGAGGAAGTATTTGAGGAGTTTCATAATATTGCTCTTGCCCAGGATTATATTGCCCAAGGCGGAATTGGTTATGCCAAGACGGTGCTTGAAAAAGCGCTTGGCAAAGATCAAGCGCAAAATATTATTAACAGGCTTACTTCGTCCTTACAAGTTAGACCTTTTGACTTTGCGCGCAGAGCAGAAGCCAGTCAAATTCTAAATTTTATCCAAAATGAGCATCCGCAGACGATCGCTTTAATTCTTTCTTATCTTGATCCACAGCAGGCAGGTCAGATTCTTTCCGAGTTGCCTCAGGATGTACAGGCAGATATTGCAAGAAGAATTGCCATTATGGATAGCACTTCTCCAGAGATTATTAATGAAGTGGAGGCAATTCTCGAGCGTAAATTAAGCGCTACAGTTACCCAGGATTACACGCAAACAGGCGGAGTGGAAGCTGTTGTGGAAGTATTGAACGGGGTAGACCGGGCAACAGAGAAGACAATCCTTGACTCTCTGGAAATTCAAGATCCCGAACTCGCTGAAGAAATTAAGAAGCGGATGTTCGTCTTTGAAGATATCGTTACATTGGATAACCGCTCGATTCAGCGGGTCATTCGAGATTGTGAAAATGAAGACTTGCTATTGTCACTGAAAGTTTCAAGCGAGGAAGTAAAAGAAGTGGTTTTCCGAAACATGTCCACACGGATGGTAGAAACTTTCAAGGAAGAAATGGAGTTTATGGGGCCTGTGCGTTTGCGTGATGTGGAAGAGGCGCAGTCACGGATTGTAAGCACAATTCGCAGATTGGAAGAAGCCGGTGAAATTATTATCGCCCGCGGTGGGGGAGATGACATTATTGTCTAGAATTATTAAATCTCACCGAACGGAAGGTAACGGCAATAAAGAAATTAAAGTGAAAGTGTTTCATTCTCGGTCGCATTCTTTGGATAATGAGGAAGAATTGCCTAACCAAGCTCTTTATTTTAAAGAAGAGAAGGAAAGGGCAATAAGAGAAGCCGAAGAAGCCGCCTATACGATTATTGAACAGGCTGAACAACGCCGACGGGAAGTACAGCAGGAAATTGAAAGTGAAAAACAATCGTGGCAAACAGAGAAACAATCGCTAACCGAGCAAGCTTACGAAGAAGGCTTTCGTGCAGGGCAGGAGCAAGGGCACAAAGCAGGCTATGATGATTACATGGAGCTGATTGAAACAGCCAAGGAAACGATTGAATGCTCAAAAAAAGAGTATGAAATGAATGTTCAGCGATCGGAAAAGCTCATGTTAGATATTGCAGTAAAAGCGGCTGAAAAAATTATTAGCCAAAAGCTCGAGGAGGATGAGCAAGCTTTTCTGGGAATGGTTCAACAAGCGTTAAAGGATATGCCAGAACAGAAGGAATTGCAGATACATGTTCACCCGGTGCACTATTCATTAGTTGTTAGTCAAAAAGAAGAAATAGACGCCATGTTTCCGATCGATACGCTCTGTTACATCTATCCGAACGAAAAATTGGAGGAAGACGGCTGTTATATTGAAACGAGCCAGGGCCGAATTGAAGTAGGCCTTGACAGTCAACTCCAGCAGCTGAGAAAACAGCTATTCGAACTTCTTGAAGGTGAGGAAAAGTGAAATTAACCCAGATTGCTCAGCAAATTAGCAGCCTTGATACGTATAAACGATATGGTCGTATAAAACGAGTGGTTGGTTTAATGATCGAGTCTCAAGGACCCAAATCGTCTATTGGCGATGTATGTGTAATTTACCCGGATGGAGCAGGGAGTGGCCGGGCCATCCGAGCAGAAGTGATTGGTTTTAAAGATGAAATGGTTGTACTTATGCCTTATAGTGACATAAGCGACATTTCGCCTGGCAGTCTTGTCGAGTCTTTAGGTCATCCGCTGGCTATTAAGGTCGGCCCTTCACTTATTGGAAAAGTAATTGATTCGATGGGAGAGTCAATGGATGGAACATCCCTTCCAAAAACGCTCACTTCTGTCGGTACCGAACAAAGTCCACCTAATCCACTCACCCGACCGCCAATTAATGACCGGCTAGAGGTAGGTGTGCGAGCGATTGATAGCATGCTTACAGTTGGCAAAGGGCAACGGATCGGAATTTTTGCGGGGAGCGGCGTAGGTAAAAGTACGCTCCTCGGAATGATCGCCCGCAATACAAAAGCTGATCTAAATGTTATTGCCTTAATTGGTGAACGTGGTAGAGAAGTAAGAGAGTTTATTGAACGGGATCTCGGTCCAGAAGGGCGCTCCCGATCGATTGTCGTAGCAGCCACGTCGGATCAGCCGGCTTTAATGAGAATTAAAGGAGCATTTACAGCGACGGCCATTGCTGAGTACTTCAGAGATAAAGGTTTAAATGTCATGCTGATGATGGATTCCGTTACGCGGGTAGCCATGGCGCAGAGGGAAGTCGGCTTGGCAGTCGGAGAACCACCGGCAACGAAGGGATACACTCCTTCTGTATTTGCCATTTTGCCAAAGCTTCTAGAGCGCACAGGAACAAATGAACTGGGGAGTATCACCGCTTTTTATACAGTGCTTGTTGACGGGGATGATATGAATGAACCAATCGCTGATGCAGTGAGAGGGATACTGGACGGCCACATTGTACTTGATCGTGCATTAGCTAATAAAGGACAGTACCCTGCTATCAATGTTTTAAAAAGTGTCAGCCGCTTGATGAGCCATCTCGCATCAGAGGAACACAAGCAGGCAGCCATTCAAATTAGAGAGATGATGAGCACATACTTAAATTCAGAAGATCTTATTAATATTGGTGCTTACAAAAAAGGCTCATCCGTTGAAATTGATCGTGCCATTGAATATTACCCTAAAATTATCTCTTATTTAAAGCAGCGAACAGATGAAAAAGTTTCCTTGGAAGAAAGCGTAGCGTCTCTTATTCAGTTAGCTGAGAAGGGAGAATATTAAGCATGGCATATAACTATAAATTTCAAAAGATATTGCAGTTAAGAGAACGGGAAAAAGAAGAGACACAAACTCTTTATAATGAATCGCTAAAGCAGTTCGAGGCAGCAGCTGAAAAATTATATTCTTTATTAAAAAAGAAAGAGAGCTTAATTGATTTTCAAGAAGCAAAGATGGTTAGCGGTTTCTCCATTCATGAAATTCAGCACTACCAGCTATTCGTTTCTAACCTTGAGCAAACGATTGAATACCAGCAGCGAGTAGTTATTAATGCCCGTAATAAAATGCAATGGCATGAGCAGCAGTTGCAGGAAAAAAATATAGAAGTTAAAAAGTATGAAAAGATAAAAGAAAAAGATTTTGAGAAATTTAAAGAAAGTTTGCTGGAAGAGGAAAATAAACAAATGGATGAAATTTCAACCATTCAATTCATGAACCGTGGAAAATAGGTGAGAGTCTTGGCAAAGAAAAAGAAAAAAGAATTCGTGGAAATAGAAGAAGAAAAAGGATATGGCGTATTTCAATGGATTCTTTTTGTTCTTGTGATTCCATTGCTATTCGCAATTACTGTCGCACTCATCGTTATGACAGTTGCCGGGGTGAATGTATTTGAAAAAGTAAAAGAGGTAGGGGAGCACGTTCCTCTCATTTCAAACATGATAGACGGTGGAGCAGATGATAAAGGCGGCCAAACAGATAAAGAGAAAGTCGTTTCTTTGCAAGCGGAGATAAAAAACAAAGAAGCAAAGATCGAACAGCTTGAGAAAAAGCTAAAAGCATCCGATAAGAAAGTGGAAGAGTTATTGACAGAAAAGGACCGTCTGAAGATCGAACTAGAGAAGTTAAAGAAAGAAGAAGAGTCAGCTGTTACTACTGACAAACAAGATAATAAATTAATTAACACATATGAAACAATGGCACCAAAAAACATTGCTAATATTTTAGTGAACTTGTCAGATAGGGAAGCGGTAAAAATTCTGGCAGAAATGAGCACGGAAAAGCAAGCTGATATTTTGGAAAAACTTCCTCCGGAAACAGCTGCTAAATATACGAAACTACTTTCCGGTACTTCTCAGTAAGGATAGCCGGTGATTGATTATACAAGCAGGGGGATGGCTAGAATCATGATGCAATTGGTAAACGCGCTCTCAGCACAAAAGAATATACAGAAGGCATCTGCAAGTGAGCAGGCCGCTTCAACAGGGGATTTTAAATCAATCCTTACCGGCCAGCAAGACAGTGCTGCTGTTCAGGAAGCGGCTGTTCATCCGTCACAAACGAGACTGGCTGAGGAAAAGCAACTGGCCGGAGCAGTCAGCGTAGAAGAGCTGCTAAATATACCGGAAGCTGTTAAAGCGATCGTTAAGGAATGGATGGGAGATGGAAAGCAGCCTTCCTTTGAAGAGCTTGCTGCCTTTTTGGGAATGAGCACGGAGCAGCTGCAGAAAAGCATCAAAGATTTAACTGAACAGCTCACTGCTTTGGCTGGCACGGAAAAAACAGGTGAATTTATAGAAGCATTCACGGACCCGGATGAGAATCAGTTGCAGGAAGAAACATTAGACCGACTAACTGGAGACGAGGGGATAGCTGCTTTATTGCAAGTGATTGAATTATTAGCAGCCGTTCCTGCAAAGGAATGGATAAAACTTGACGAAAAGACTGTACAAGCGGTTCTACAGACAGGAAAGCTTTGGCAGTTGATGAGCGAACAAGCCGATGGCAATTTAAAAGCTCTGTCTTCGCAGGAGGCAATGAGAGATTTTATGAAAGAGATCGTCGGCAAGTTAGACAAACTGCTGTCGCCGCAGACAGACAATCGGACCGCCATTTTGAAAAAAGCATTTCAAAACTTTTTATATTCCCCATCGACAAATACAAAATTAATCTCCGCCAATCAAACTAGTGCTCTCCAGCAAGGAACAGCAACTGAGTTAGTGGACGGAGAAGGAGCGCAAAAAGCGCCACTTCTGTTATCAGGAAAAGAAGGAGTCAACCACATTCAGCCGTTTTTCCATCCCCTTGGCCGAACAGAAACATTTTCTATGAGTGTTCAAACCAATCCGCGGCCGATGAATATGGAACAATTTATGGAGAAGTTTTCACAAATTCTTGGGAATTCAAATTTAGCAAAGATGCCGAATGGAACAAAGCTGCTGATCAGGTTATATCCAGAACAGCTTGGCAGTCTGCGAATTGAATTGCTGCAGCAAAACGGTGTAATGACAGCTAAAATTCTCTCCTCGACGTCTACGGTGAAGGACTTATTTGAGCAGCATGTAAGCAGCTTAAAGCACGCGTTTAATCAGCAAAATATCAATGTCGATAAAATCGAGCTGACATTCAGCCAGGCAGAACCGCAGAAATTTGACCGCCAACAACAACAGCAGCAGTCCCGCCAGCCGCAGCAACAGGACCGAGAGCCAGCGGAAACGGATGACGAGCCAACGGAGAACTTTCAAGACTTATTACTGAATATGGAGGTTTAAATATCTATGGCTAAAATTGATCCAAGTTTGTATTTGGAAAATAATAGGCAGCAGCCGAAAACAGGAAACAGCTCTCTTGGAAAAGATGAATTTTTAAAGATCTTAATGACGCAGCTGCAAAACCAGGACCCGCTTAGCCCAATGGAAGATAAGGATTTTATTGCACAAATGGCGACATTCTCTTCATTGGAGCAAATGACAAATATGGCTACTTCTTTTGACCAGTTTCTGCAAATGCAGCAGGCTTCACAAATGATCAGCTATAACTCCTTTGTCGGTAAAGAGGTTACTTGGCATAAACTTGTGGAAAGTACAGATCCAGAAGCTGAACCGGAAGTGAAAACGGGAACTGGAACTATCGTTTCAATCCAGTATAAGGGCAATGGCGTTCAATTTTTAATGGCAGACGGAACCATTCTTGAGCCTGCCAATATTTCAGAAGTGAAAGGCGGAGGGGCCTCTGGCAGCAGCCATTCGCTCGTTGATGCTAGCCATTTAATTGGGCACAAAGTCACCTGGAATAAAGACGGAGTTGATCAAACGGCGACAGTGCAGTCTGTATCGATGAAGGATGGGGCGATCTGGCTCCAGCTTGATAACGGCGAGAAAGTCAGCCCATCAGCTCTTACAAAAATCGAAAAGTAAGGAATAACTTTTTCTTTAAAATTGATAAATTTCACAAAAAAGACCTAATCATACGGACCTATGAGCCGATAATAATGAGGAAGCAAAAGGATGGTCAGTCCATAGTAAATAACGAATGGGGTCTTATTAAGTAGATCCTTTCGAAAGGGGAAAATAATTCATGTTACGTTCAATGTACTCAGGAATTAGCGGAATGAAAGGTTTTCAAAATAAATTAGACGTTATTGGCAACAATATTGCCAACGTTAATACATTTGGCTTTAAAAAAGGCCGCGTTACCTTTAAGGATATGGTAAGTCAGCAGATTTCAGGGGCCAGTGCAGCCGCTGGTGGGCTAGGCGGAACAAATCCTAAACAGGTGGGTTTAGGTTCTCAAATTAGCTCAATTGATACGATTCATACACAAGGAAGCTTGCAAACTACTGCAAGACCATTAGATCTTGGTATTTCTGGAGATGGGTTTTTTGTTCTCAAAAAGGGAAATGACACAGTATATACTCGGTCAGGAAACTTTTACCTCGATGCAACAGGAAATGTAGTGAACAGTGACGGATACTATTTACAAGGAGCGGGAGGCAATATAAATATACCTTCTACTGCTGAAAGCTTCAGTATCGGGGCAGATGGAAGTATTTCAGTTGTAGGGGGGAATGCAACTGGCGGAGCCATACAGTTAGCAAAATTCCCAAACCCTGATGGTTTAGAAAAAGTAGGAAGTAACTTGTACCGGGTTTCTAACAACTCTGGAGCGGCAACAAATTCTGCTCCAGGTTCAGGAGGAGCAGGTAAACTTGTATCGGGAACGCTAGAGATGTCCAACGTTGATCTCTCTGAAGAGTTCACAGAAATGATCGTCGCTCAGCGCGGGTTCCAGGCAAATACACGCATCATTACTACCTCTGATGAAATTTTGCAAGAGCTTGTCAATTTAAAACGATAATAGTTGGCAACTTGTTTAACAGAGGGGGAAGACGATGCTTCGGTCGATGTATGCGGGAATTAGCGGGATGAAAAACTTCCAAACCAAGCTGGATGTAATTGGGAATAATATAGCGAATGTTAATACATTTGGTTTTAAAAAAGGAAGAACAACATTTAAAGATATGGTAAATCAACAAATAGCAGGTGCCAGCGCGCCAGGAGCTTCTATAGGTGGTGCTAATCCAAAACAAATAGGCTTAGGATCACAATTATCAACTATAGATACCATTCATACGCAAGGAAGTTTGCAAACAACCGGAAGAGTATTAGATCTTGCTATTTCAGGTGATGGTTTCTTTATGACAGGTAACAAGGACAGCAGTGGAAAAATAGTTAACCAGAGATATACTAGAAACGGTAATTTTTATCTTGATAAAAATGGGGAAGTAGTAAATAGTGAAGGGGACTTTTTAGTAAAGGCTATTCCAGATCCTAATGATCCGTTTAAAGCTATTCTTTTTATCCCTATAACTATTCCACCAACTGCAAAAAGTTTCGGTATAGGAAGTGACGGCCTCATCAGTTATGTTGATTCTTCAGGAAATATTTTTAAAGAGGGATGGGTACCATTAGCTAAATTCACAAATCCAGACGGATTGCAAAAAAGTGGTTCTAATTCATTTGTAGAAACAGCTAATTCAGGAGAACCAATTTATAACTATGCAGGGCAGGGAGGAGCCGGCACAATTGTCCCCGGAACATTAGAAATGTCCAACGTCGACCTTTCCGAAGAGTTCACAGAAATGATCGTCGCTCAGCGCGGGTTCCAGGCAAATACTCGTATTATTACAACGTCGGATGAAATTCTTCAGGAACTTGTGAACTTGAAGCGGTAATAACTCATTTGTAAATGAAGGAGGTGTCAGGGTTGGAGCTGCCGCTTCAGCCCTGAAAATCTATTGATCAGTGTAACGAGATTAAATGGCAAGTCTTTTTCGCTAAATGCCCTTTATATTGAAACAATTGAGAGTTTTCCAGATACAACTATTACTCTTTCAAATGGGAAAAAGTATCTTGTACGCGAGTCGGAGGACGAAGTTAGGAAGCGGATGGAGGAGTTTTATCGCCGGGTGCACATATTGGGGAAAATGGAACAGGGAGAGATGAAAGATGGAGACTGAAGCAAAGGCTGGAAAGGGCAATAATAAGCTGCTAACAGTCATGATTGTAATGCTGACGGTTATTTTGTTGATCGGCACAGCAGCCATTGTTATTATTTTAAAGTCTTCTAAAGAAGGCAAGGCCGAAGCGCCAAGCATTGATGAAGTTATTGAATCAACTGTAGATATTCCAGAGATGACGACGAATCTTGCCTCAGATGATTATATTCGTATTTCTTTTAAAATCCAGACAGATAGCAAGGAAGCGAAAGAGGAAATGACTAAACGCGATTTCCAAGCGAAGAACATTATTATCGAGCAGCTTTCTGAAATGAAATCCCAGGATTTAAAAGGAAAAAAAGGCAAGGAACAATTGACAAATCGGCTGAAAGATCAGTTTAATGAAATTATGCAGGATGGAAAAGTGCTTGACGTTTACATCACCTCTTATATTATCCAGTAATACACGACAATTTATTTAACGGAGGTGACTTCATGGCGGGAGAGGTTTTATCGCAAAATGAAATTGATGCCCTGCTGTCCGCTCTTTCTACCGGAGAGATGGACGCTGATGAACTGAAGAAAGAAGAACAGGAAAAGAGAGTCAAAGTTTATGACTTTAAAAGGGCTCTTCGTTTTTCAAAAGATCAGATTCGTAGTTTAACACGGATGCACGATAACTTTGCTCGTATTTTAACAACTTTTTTTTCGGCTCAACTGCGGACATTCGTACAGATTTCAGTCGCATCAACGGATCAAATTCCTTATGAAGAATTTATTCGCTCGATCCCAAATATGACGGTGTTAAATGTATTTGAAGTACCGCCGCTCGACGGTCACGTGCTGATGGAGGTAAACCCTAATATTGCATATGCAGTTTTGGACAGGCTGCTCGGCGGTCGCGGGGCAAGCGTGAATAATGTCGAGGGATTGACAGAAATAGAAACGAAAATTATGTCTAGCGTATTTGAACGAGCATTTGAGAATTACCGCGAGGCTTGGTCAAATGTGGCGGACATCGATCCGCTTATGACAAATTTTGAGGTAAATCCTCAATTTTTGCAGATGGTGTCTCCGAATGAAACAGTAGTTGTGATATCATTAGATACAACAATTGGCGAAACAACAGGGATGATAAATATTTGTATTCCTCACGTTGTTCTGGAGCCGGTTATCCCAAAACTTTCTGTTCATTACTGGATGCAGAATCCAGATAAAAAGGAAAGACAACCAGGCGAGTTTGAAAACTTACAAAAACGAATTAAAAAAGCAGAGGTTCCAGTTGTGTCTGAGCTTGGCGGAACAAGCATTACGATAGAGGACTTTTTGGCTCTTTCTGTCGGAGACGTGATCGAGTTGGAAAAGCGCATTGATGAGCCTTTGCTCGTAAAAGTTAGCGGCATTCCGAAATTCACCGCACAAGCTGGAAAAGTAAAGAAAAAAATGGCAATTCAAATTCTTGACGATTTCAAGAGGGGAGATGAGGATCATGGGTGATGGCATGCTTTCTCAAGAGGAAATAGACGCCTTGTTAAAAGGCACAGCAGATGTAAATGAAGAAAGCGAAGAAATAACAGAACCGGCTGCGGCAGATACAGAAGTGTATGTAGACTCTTTTGAGCAGGATACCCTCGGCGAAATCGGTAACATCTCATTTGGAAGTTCGGCTACAGCGCTTTCTAGCTTATTAAATCAAAAGGTGGAAATTACGACTCCAACAGTTAGCGTAATTGATCGTCAAAACTTAAAAGATGAGTTTCCGCATCCTTATGTAGCGATTGAAGTGGAATACACAGAAGGGTTCAAAGGAGCGACCAACCTCCTTGTCATTAAGCAGACAGATGCGGCAATTATTGCTGACCTAATGCTGGGAGGAGATGGAAGAAACCCTGACGAAAACTTAGGCGAAATTCAATTGAGCGCGGTGCAGGAAGCGATGAACCAAATGATGGGATCGGCTGCCACGTCCATGTCGACCATTTTCAATAAGCGTGTAGATATTTCTCCACCTGCTATTGCTTTAATGGATCTTAATTTGGGAAAAGGAGAAGAGGCGTTGAAACAGCAAGAGCTGCTTGTGCGCATTTCTTTTCGCTTAACTATTGGTGATCTCATTGATTCTAATATCATGCAGCTTGTTCCATTAGAGTTTGCTAAAGACCTTGTTCATGAATTAATGAATCCTTCTGATGAAACTGCGGCAACTGCGACTGTTGAAGCACCTCCTGTTCAGCCTGAGCCCATTCAAACAGCAGAAAAAGCTGAACAGACAACGGCTTACAGTGCGCCTGTTCCATCCCAAGACAGACAACAAGCCGTTCAATCAAATAGACAAGCGCCGAATACTACTGTTCAACAGCCGCCTGTCAACGTTCAACCTGCTTCATTCACTTCATTTGAACCGGCTTCACTTCAAGAGCATGAAGCACGTAATTTAAATATGCTGTTAGATATCCCATTGCAAGTTACTGTGGAGTTGGGTCGAACAAACCGATCGGTAAAAGATATCCTGGATTTGTCTGCCGGCTCTATTATTGAATTGGATAAATTGGCAGGGGAACCTGTCGATATTCTCGTTAACAGCCGCTTAATAGCTAAAGGTGAAGTAGTCGTAATTGAAGAAAATTTCGGCGTTCGGATTACAGATATTTTAAGTCAGAGCGACCGTTTGAAAAATTTAAATTAATTTATTCTGGGGGTTAGTGACAATGGGAAATCGTATTTTAGTTGTAGATGATGCGGCATTTATGCGCATGATGATTAAAGACATTCTAACTAAAAATGGCTTTGAAGTAGTTGGAGAAGCATCCGATGGAGCACAGGCTGTTGAAAAATATAAAGAACTGAAGCCTGATTTAGTAACAATGGACATTACCATGCCCGAGAAAGATGGCATTTCCGCATTAAAAGAAATTAAGGCTGATGATCCAAATGCCAGAATTATTATGTGTTCTGCGATGGGACAGCAGTCAATGGTTATCGATGCGATTCAGGCAGGCGCAAAAGACTTTATCGTAAAGCCATTCCAGCCGGATCGTGTCATCGAGGCAATTTCCAAAACATTAGCATAAGCTTAAGAAGGTGCGTCAGTTGATTAAACAACTTTTTAAGCCTTTCGCTTTCATCCTCTTCAGTATGGCTCTGTTTGCAGGCAATGTTTCTGTTGCGCAAGCAGAGCCATTTGACAATAATGTGAAAGACTGTTTAGAAAGCCCTAAGAAATGTGGGCAAGAAACAGGAAAAACGAAGGAGGAAAAGCAGGGCAGCCAAACTCAACAGCTAGAAGCAGAAAAAACAGTCGGTGTAACGATTTGGGACTTTCTAAAAATGATCGGAGCACTTATTTTTGTTTTGGCTCTTATTTATTTTTTGCTTCGCTTCATCAATCAAAAAAGCCGCTCTTACCAGCAGACCAAGTTAATTCATCATTTAGGAGGTACTCCGCTCGGGGGAAACCGCTCAGTTCAGATGGTGAAAGTTGGCGACCGGATTCTCATTCTTGGAGTCGGTGAAAATATTGAATTGCTTAAAGAAATCGATGATGAAGAGGAACTCGCCCGTTTTATTGATCATTATGATAATCAGATGGACCAGCTGCTTCAGCCTCAGGATATCATGACAAAAATGATCGGTAAGTGGAAGGGGAAAGAACCATCAAAAAGCGAGAAGCAGGATCCTTTTAAACAAATGTTTGAGAGTAAATTAAGTGAGATGAAACAATCGCGCAAGCAAGTCATCTCCAAAATGAACAACAGGGAGAAGAGTCAAGATGAATGAGTTTATGGAGTTTTTTAACAATAGTTCTCCTGATAATGTATCTACTTCAGTAAAGCTTTTCCTGCTGCTCACTGTGTTATCGCTCGCGCCGAGCATTTTGATTTTAATGACTTGTTTTACACGCATCATTATCGTGTTGTCCTTCGTAAGATCCGCACTCGCGACTCAGCAAATGCCGCCGACACAAGTTTTAATCGGGCTTGCTTTATTCTTAACTTTCTTTATTATGGCGCCTGTATTTCAACAAATAAATGATGAAGCCCTCACGCCATTATTTAATGAAGAAATTAATCTTGAGCAGGCATATGACAAGGCAAGCGTCCCGTTAAAAGATTTTATGAGTGAACATACGAGGCAGAAAGACTTAGAGCTGTTTTTAAATTACTCAGGGGCTGAGCGTCCAAAAACGGTTGAAGACATTCCGCTAACTTCGCTCGTTCCGGCGTTCGCTTTAAGTGAAATCAAAACAGCGTTTCAAATTGGCTTTATGATTTTTATTCCTTTTCTCGTTATTGATATGGTGGTAGCCAGTATTTTAATGTCAATGGGGATGATGATGCTTCCGCCAGTTATGATATCTCTTCCTTTTAAAATCTTGCTGTTCGTTCTTGTAGATGGCTGGTATTTAGTCATTGAATCTTTGCTGAAAAGCTTTTAAGTAGGTGGAATAAATGAATTCTGAAATGGTGATCTCTCTAGCTGAAAAGGGTGTTTACACGACAATCATTGTGTGTGGTCCCCTTCTTTTGATCGCTCTTGTCGTTGGTCTTGCAGTCAGTATTTTTCAGGCAACGACGCAAATTCAAGAGCAGACACTCGCCTTCATTCCGAAGATTGTTGCTGTCCTCGTCGGGTTGATTTTCTTTGGACCGTGGATGCTGAGTAAAATGCTTTCTTATACAATTGATATATTTGCGAATTTAACAAGATTTGTAGGTTGATTGAATGGAAGAAATAGTGCCTGATTTTTCTGTCTTATTATTAATTATCGTCCGCGTTTCTACTTTTTTTATAACAGTGCCGTTACTTTCCCACAGGTCCATACCGGCGATGCATCGGATTGGGCTCGCCGTTATGCTTTCCTGGACAATGTACTACACGATAGATGTGAGTCCTCTTGAAATCGATGGCCGCTACTTCTTATTAATTTTAAAAGAAGCGCTTGTCGGTCTCCTTTTGGGGTTATCTGCTTATATGATGATAGCCGCTATACAAATTGCCGGAGGGCTAATCGACTTTCAGATGGGTTTTGCTATCGCTAATGTCATCGATCCGCAAACTGGGGCGCAGAGTCCGCTAATGGGACAATACCTTTACATGTTTGCGCTGCTATTACTGTTGTCACTGAATGGCCATCATCTAATATTGGATGGTATCTTTTACAGCTATCAGTATGTCCCTTTAGACCAGCTTTCACTGCATTTTGGCAATGGGAGCCTCGCTGGATATATGAGCCGGGCTTTTAGTTCTATGTTTTTGGTTGCTTTTCAAATGGCTATGCCGGTCGTTGCTACCTTATTCTTAGTGGATGTGGCTTTAGGGATCGTAGCAAGGACTGTTCCGCAGCTTAATATCTTTGTAGTCGGTTTTCCAATTAAAATCGGTGCAGCATTTATCGTTATGACGGTGGTCATTGGAATGATGTTTACAGTACTCCAAAAGCTGTTTGAACTTATGATTTATACAATGCGTGACGTAATGACATTATTAGGAGGGGCATAAATTGGAACATTTGCAGTTGGACCTCCAATTTTTTGCCGGAGAAAAAACCGAAAAAGCTACGCCGAAAAAAAAGCAGGACTCTCGTAAAAAAGGCCAAGTTGCGAAAAGCCAGGATGTAACTACAGCCGTCAGCCTGTTATCATTGTTTGGTTTTCTGTTTGTAGGAGCTTCCTTTATAGGGAAAGAAATTCTTCATTTATTTCAACATTCACTGCAGTATTATTTGATCATGCCGGTCACCGAAGCTAACTTGAAAGTAATTGTTCTTGAGATTATGCAACAGCTCATCTATATACTTGGGCCGGTTATGCTGGTGGCTCTTCTGGCAGGAGTGGCAGCGAATTATTTGCAAGTGGGCTTTTTACTGACGGGAGAGCCTTTGAAGCCTAAGTTAGAAAAATTGGACCCGATCAAAGGGTTTAAACGAATTTTTGCTGTTAGGGCGCTCGTGGAACTACTAAAGTCCATGTTGAAAATTTCATTTGTCGGAGCCGTTACCTTTTTTATTCTTTGGTCCAATATTGAAGAGGTATTGAAGCTTTCCTTTAAGTCAATTGCCGATGCATTAAGGACAATCGGAATGCTGACGCTACAAATGGGAGCAGCTGCTTCTGCCGCCCTTCTTTTTCTAGCCCTGCTCGATTTTTTATATCAGAAATATGATTTTGAAAAGAGTATTCGCATGTCGAAGCAAGATATCAAAGATGAATATAAAAATATAGAGGGCGATCCACTCATCAAATCAAAAATTAAGCAGCGCCAGCGGGAAATGGCGATGAGCCGGATGATGCAAGAAGTACCGCAGGCCGATGTGGTCATTACAAACCCGACCCATTATGCTATCGCTCTAAAATATGATGAAAAGCAGGCGGATGCTCCTGTGGTTGTAGCAAAGGGAGTGGATTACCTTGCCCAGAAGATTAAATATATTGCTGGTGAGAATGAAATTGAATTAGTTGAAAACCGGCCGCTGGCAAGAGCGCTTTATGATCAGGCAGAAGTTGGCCAGCCAATTCCGGAAGAGTTCTTTAAAGCGGTAGCTGAAATTTTAGCTTATGTATACCGGATAAAAAATAAATTGTAAGTTTGTTGTTAGGAGAGAGAGAAATGAAAGCAAGAGACGTCTCCGTATTGTTAAGTGTAATTCTAATAGTGGCTATGCTAATCATTCCGCTGCCGTCGTGGCTGCTGAGTGTGTTAATTATTATAAATATTTCTCTCGCGCTTTTGGTTCTGCTAATTTCAATGAACATGAGAGAAGCACTGGAGTTCTCTGTATTTCCATCCTTACTCCTATTATTAACGCTATTTCGGCTCGGGCTAAATGTTTCGACGACGCGTTCGATCTTAAGTAAAGGTGAGGCAGGCGGCGTAGTTGAGACGTTTGGAACGTTTGTTGTCGGTGGGAATATCGTTGTCGGGATGGTTGTTTTCCTTATTTTAATTATTATTCAGTTTATTGTTATTACCAAGGGGTCGGAGCGTGTGTCTGAAGTAGCTGCTCGTTTTACGCTTGATGCGATGCCAGGAAAACAAATGAGTATTGACGCCGATTTGAATGCCGGGATGATCTCTGAACAGGAAGCGAGAGAGCGGCGGGAAAAGGTAAGCCGTGAATCAGACTTTTACGGAGCAATGGACGGGGCGACTAAGTTTGTCAAAGGAGATGCCATTGCCGGTATTATTATCGTTATCATCAATCTGATTTTTGGGATGATCGTCGGTGTGGTTCAGCAAGGCCTTCCAGCGGCTGAAGCAGCTGCTCGTTATTCTTTGCTCACAGTCGGCGATGGAATTGTCTCTCAGGTTCCCGCTCTTTTGATTTCGACTGCAACGGGGATTGTTGTAACCCGTGCAGCTTCCACAGGCAATCTGGGAGAAGATATCATGTCTCAGCTTCTGGCTTTTCCGATGATGCTTTATGTGGCAGGCGGGACCATCTTTTTGCTCGGTATTGCTACCCCGATTAACGATGTACTAACCATACCGATTGCTGGAGCGCTGGCTTTGGGTGGTTATATGCTTGGGCGTACACCGGAAAAAGAAGAGATCGACATGTTCGAGGCAGAAGAAGAAATGGAGACGGAGGAATTGAAAAAGCCGGAAAGTGTCGTGAATTTATTAAATATTGATCCGATTGAATTTGAGTTTGGCTATGGCCTGATTCCGCTGGCGGACGCAAGTCAGGGAGGAGATTTACTAGATCGGGTCGTCATGATCCGTCGTCAGCTTGCTATTGAGCTTGGCCTTGTCATTCCAGTTGTCCGTATTCGAGACAATATTCAGCTTCAGCCGAATGAATACCGAATTAAAATAAAAGGAAGCGTTATGGCTTCTGGCGAATTGCTGCTCGATCATTATCTTGCCATGAGTCCGGGAGAAGACGACGATACAATTGAGGGGATTGACACAATTGAACCGTCTTTTGGATTGCCAGCGAAATGGATTACGGAGGAAATGAAAGAGCAGGCTGAAATTTTAGGGTATACGGTTGTTGATCCTCCGAGTGTTGTTTCAACTCATTTAACAGAGGTAATTAAAACGAACGCTCATGAGCTGCTTGGCCGTCAGGAAACACAGCAGCTTATTGATCATTTGAAAGAGACTTATCCAATTTTAGTAGAGGAAGTCACTCCAAATCCTTTGACAGTGGGAGAAGTTCAAAAAGTGTTGGCCAAGTTATTGAAAGAAAATATTTCTATAAGAAATTTGCCGGTTATTTTTGAAACACTAGCTGACTTTGGCAAGATGACCTCCGATACGGATTTGCTGACAGAGTATGTTCGTCAGTCATTAGCAAGACAAATTACCGGCCAATACGCTGAGGCGGGAGAACCTTTACGAGTTATTACGCTGTCAGGCCAAGTTGAAAAACGGGTAGCGGACAGCGTGCAGCAGACAGAGCATGGAAACTTTTTGTCACTTGATCCGATGGATTCACAGCGCATCTTGGAAGCGATGGCTGCTCAGGTGGAACAAGTTTCTTTTATGCAGCAGGCGCCGATTATTCTATGCTCACCTGCCATCCGGATGTATATTAGGCAGCTTGCTGAGAGGTATTTTCCACAGCTGCCAATTTTATCTTACAATGAACTCGAGCCTAGCGTCGAAGTTCAAAGTGTAGGGGTGGTGAATCTAGATTGAAAGTAAAAAAGTATACAGCTGCATCTATGCCGGAAGCAATGAAAAAGATTCGTGCGGAGCTTGGAGAGCAAGCTGTCATTTTGCAATCAAAAACAGTATATACCGGGGGTTTTTTAGGTTTATTTAAAAAAAAGCTAATTGAAGTGGTAGCGGCCATTGACCCAAACCCGATGCACGAAGCAGTCCGTCCAAAAGAACTGGACCTCTCTAATTCCCGTCAAAGTCGGCCCTCTCCTTCATTGTCGGTAGAGAAAAACAGTGAGGAGTCTTTAAAAAAGGAACTAAATGAATTAAAGGAGATAGTCAAGCAATTTTCAAAGGTGGATCAGCTATCGCTCGACACTTACCCTGAGGAGTTAAAGCTGCCTATTATAAAGTTAAAGAAGCAAGAGGTGGCAGATGATTTAATTAAAGAATTAAAGCAGTTTCTCTTAGAGAAGTGGAAAGAGGAAAAGGGACAAGTCAATGAGGAAATGGCTGACCAATGGAGCAGAGGATGGTTGATAGAGAAAATCGAACCATTGCAAGCGGACCAGCTACTGCTCTCCAAAAAGTTTATTAATGTTATTGGACCAACTGGAGTAGGCAAGACAACTACCCTGGCAAAAATGGCTGCTGAAAGTGTATTGGAGAAAAATCTTAAGACCGCTTTTATTACTACTGATACGTATAGAATTGCAGCAATTGAGCAGTTGAAAACATATGCAGATTTACTGAAGGTACCGGTAGAAGTGGCCTATAAGCCGGCTGATATGAAGCGGGCAATTGAACGATTTAAAGATTACGATGTCGTTTATATCGACACAGCCGGGCGCAATTACTTGGAGGAACAGTTTGTGAATGAATTGAAAGCAATGGTTCCTTTTGAAAAGATGAAAAATTATTTAGTGCTGTCCCTTACTGCTAAAGAGCGGGACATCCATGCGGTAATTGATCAATTTTCAACTGTCCCGGTTCACCAGTTTATTTTCACAAAGATGGATGAAACAACGAGCCGAGGAACGATTGTAAATATGATGTGCCAATATAATAAGGGAGTGGCTTTTTTAGCGAATGGGCAAAATGTACCAGATGATCTAATTCAACCTGATTCGAAGGAAATGGCTGATATTATTTTGGGTGATCATCTATGACAAATAATGACCAAGCAGCGTCACTGCGGAAAAGGCTGAATCGCCTTGCGGGGAAACAAGCAAAAACTCTCGCTGTAGTGAGTGGAAAAGGCGGGGTTGGAAAATCAAATATTTCATTAAATTTTGCTATTAATCTAACCCAAAATGGGAAAAAAGTGCTAATATTTGATATGGATATCGGTATGGGGAACATTCATGTGTTAACAGGGCAGACGGCAGAGCACTCTATTGCTGATTTTTTTGAGAAAAATCTCTCGCTCGCTGACTTAGTGTATAGAGATAAGGAAGGTGTTTCCTACATTCTAGGCGGTTCGGGGCTGAACCAATTAATAGAATGGAACAGCAGCCATCTGAGCCGGTGGTTGGATGATATAGAGGAGCTTCAGCATCAATATGATTATTTATTGTTTGATATGGGGGCGGGAGCGACAAAGGAGACACTTAATATTCTCATGTCAGTAGACGATATTATTGTTGTAACCACTCCCGAGCCAACCTCTATAACAGATGCGTATTCCATGATGAAATATATTCACTTTCAAGGTGGAGAAAACGCCTTTTATCTTTTGTGTAATCGGGCCGATTCAGAGAGAGAAGGACAGGAAGCTATAAAGCGGCTCCAGCAAGCTGTCCGCAAGTTTTTAGGTAAATCAAGTTTTGAGCTTGGGGTATTGCAGGAGAGCACAGCTGTGAAAAAAGCTGTGAGCGCTCAGACTCCATTTTTGATTGCTTATCCAAATGCAAAGATATCCCGGGCGTTACGAGAAGCCGTAAGACTGTATAAAGAGGGATATGGGTATTCACCAGATCATTCAGAATCAGACAGCTTTATATTCAAGCTTCGTCACTTCTTTGTGAAAGGCAGGCACTAGTAATGAGAGAAAAAAAAGTCGTTGTGGTTGATGACTCTGCATTTATGAGAAAACTAGTTACCGAGTTTTTGTCTTCACATCCGGAACTAGAAGTTGTAGCGACCGCCCGCAATGGCAAAGACGCTATCGAGAAGATTAAACAGTTTAAGCCGGCCGTTATTACGATGGATGTAGAAATGCCCGAAATGGATGGGCTTGATGCCCTCGGATACATTATGGAACATATGCCCACTCCAATTGTTATGTTATCCAGTTTAACAGGGGCTGGCGCAGAAACGACATTTCAAGCAATGGAAAAAGGCGCAGTTGATTTTGTCAGAAAGCCTTCGGGAACCATTTCACTTGACCTCCATAAAATTAAAGATGAACTAATAGAAAAAGTACTCGCTGCCAGTAAAGCTAATCTGCGGCCTATGATTCCCACTGCTCAAGCGGCTCCTCCCAAACCGGCAAGAGTAGAACAACCACCGGGGAAGAGAGAAGTAAGGGTTAGCAGTAGGAATACAAGAAAGCCGAAAAATAGCCAGAGCATTGTTGTTATTGGCACTTCAACAGGGGGGCCGAGAGCTCTTCAAAAAGTGCTGACGAAACTACCAAAAGATTTGAAGGCACCAGTACTTATTGTCCAGCATATGCCGCCAGGATTTACAAAATCACTGGCTCAAAGATTAGATTCTTTATCTGCCATCCATGTCAAAGAAGCTGAGGATGGGGAAACTCTTCAAAAGGGAACCGCTTATATTTGCCCGGGAAGCTATCATTTAAAGATAAAAGAAAATGGGGCGCTGCTCGCCATAGATCTTGATCAATCGCCTCCAGTTAACGGACACCGTCCGGCGGTGGATGTCATGTTTGAATCTGTCAGTGAAGCAACGGGCTTTGATAAAGTAGCAGTGATTATGACTGGAATGGGAGCAGATGGGGCAAATGGACTAATCAAATTAAAAGAAACAGGGAATGTACAGGCCATTGCAGAGTCTGAGGAGTCGTGTGTAGTATTCGGAATGCCACGAGCCGCTATTGCCACTCGTCTAATCGATTGCACGGTTTCTGTAGAACATATCGCTGAAAAAATTTTAGAGTATATAGGATAGAAAGGGTGAGCGGCTGATGGAAGTGAATCAATATTTAGAAGTTTTTATTGATGAAAGCAAAGAGCATTTGCAGGCAATCAATGAAAACTTGTTAGAGCTGGAAAAAAATCCCGAGGATCTTGCAATTGTCAATGAGATTTTCCGGTCTGCCCATACATTAAAAGGAATGTCTGCTACGATGGGATATGAAGATCTGGCTAATTTAACACATAAAATGGAAAATGTCCTTGATGCCATCCGCAATCATAAACTGAAAGTTACAGCTGATATTTTGGACGTGGTCTTCGCTTCGATTGATGATCTGGAAGCAATGGTCCAAGACATTGCGGCCGGCGGTGCAGGGAAGCGGGATGTATCCGATATTGTTGATAAGCTGTTGAAAATTGAAAATGGCGAAATGGTGAGTGAAACAGCTTCTTCTGTACAAATAGAGGCTTCTCCTTCTGTCAGTCCTTCTTCAACTATCAAGTATGATGAATTTGAATACACGGTCATTCAACAGTCAAAAGAGCAAGGTTTTACTTGCTTCGAGATAGCCATTGAATTACGCAGCGACTGCGTATTGAAAGCAGCGCGTGTATTTATGGTATTTGAAGTATTAGAAAAGTGCGGAGAAGTGATTAAGTCAACTCCTTCTACGGAAGAACTGGAAGCAGAACAGTTTGATGAACGCTTTGTAGTTACTCTTATTACTCAAGAGTCTTCTGATGATATCGAAAGTAAGGTGAAAAAGGTATCAGAGGTTGAGCGCGTAACCGTTTCGGAATTTATTGTACCATCAACAGAAATTGAAGAAGCGACAAAAGAAGTAGCAGCTGCAGTTGTACCAGATTCACCAGCTCCTCCTCAGGAAAAAACAGAAAAGAAAGAGGAGCCGAAATCTAGTAATAAGCAACAATCTGTATCTAATAAAACCATTCGCGTCAATATTGAACGGCTTGATATTTTAATGAATCTTTTTGAAGAGCTCGTTATTGACCGGGGAAGACTAGAGCAAATCTCAGGTGAACTAAATAATCCTGAGCTGAATGAAACCGTTGAAAGAATGGCAAGAATCTCGGGGGACCTGCAAACTATTATTCTTAATATGCGGATGGTGCCGGTAGAGACCGTATTTAATCGCTTTCCAAGAATGGTACGTCAGTTAGCCCGTGACTTAAATAAAAAAATCAACTTAGAGATCATCGGTGCTGAAACGGAGCTGGATCGGACAGTAATCGATGAGATCGGCGACCCGCTCGTTCATTTGATTCGTAATGCACTTGACCATGGAGTGGAAACACCTGAAGAACGCAGAGCCAAGGGGAAACCTGAAGAGGGAACTGTTAAGCTAAAAGCTTATCATAGCGGAAATCACGTGTTTATCGAAATTGAAGATGATGGAGCAGGCATTAATAAGGAAAAAGTACTTAATAAGGCACTGTCAAAAGGCATAGTAACAGAAGAACAAGTAGCCTCTATGACAGATAATCAAATTTATGAGCTGATCTTAGCTTCAGGATTTTCTACTGCTGATACGATATCTGATATTTCTGGCCGCGGGGTCGGCTTGGATGTAGTAAAAACAACGATTGAATCTCTCGGAGGTTCCATCAGTATTGAGGCAACCGAGGGAGCGGGCTCAGTATTTCTTATTCAATTGCCATTAACGCTATCAATTATTTCGGTCATGTTAGTGGAAGTGGAAAAAGAAAAATATGCTATTCCTTTATCATCTATTATTGAGACAGCCATCGTGAAAAAAGAAGATGTCTTAAATGCTCATACACAACAAGTCATTGATTTCCGCGGGAAGATTGTCCCGCTTGTCTTCCTCGAAAAAATATTCGAAGTGCCAAGAGAAAGCAAGGAAGATGAGTTTTATTCCATTGTAATCGTGCGCAAAGGGGATAAAATGGCAGGATTAGTCGTAGACTCCTTCATCGGTCAGCAAGAAGTTGTGTTAAAATCACTTGGCAATTATTTATCAAATGTGTTTGCTATCTCAGGTGCTACCATTCTCGGAGATGGTCAAGTAGCTTTGATTGTAGACTGCAATGCCCTGATCAAATAATAGGCAGAGGGGAAAAGGAGGGAAAACCTATGAGTGAAATCACAGCTCCGTCAATGATTAAAGTGATTGCTTTCCAATTAATGGATAAAGAATATGCATTTCCTGTTCACCAAGTTCAGGGGATTGAAAAGTTGATTCACATAACGCGTGTGCCGGGAACGGTTTCTTTTATTAAAGGTGTGATCAATCTAAGGGGAGTGGTTACTCCAATTATTGATCTGCGTAATCGCTTTAGTCTGCCGGAAAAAGAGTACGATGAGCAGACCAGAATTATTATTGCGGCGTCTGATGATATTGAAGTCGGTTTAGTTGTAGATAGCGCCAATGATGTTCTTGATATTCCAAAAAGCATCATTGAACCTCAACCAGACATCGTCGGTGCCGTAGAAGCGGAATATATTACAGGCGTGGCTAAACTAGAAAAGAGACTGCTTATCTTATTAAATTTAGAAAGAGTTTTTAAATAATAGGGGCATATGGCCATGAATTATATCGAAAAGATTAATACGACCCATTTAGATATTTTAAAAGAATTCGGCAATATTGGTGCCGGACATGCAGCTACTGCTCTTTCTACTTTACTGAACAAACAAATTGATATGAAAGTGCCTAGTGCCCGTATCGTTTCATTTAACGATATGATGGAGATGGCGGGCGGTGCAGAAGAGGAAGTAGTGAGTGTGAGTCTTAGGATTGAAGGAGAAGTTACAGGGAATATGTTCTTTGTTCTTTCCTTAAGGCAAGCGGAAAGCTTTATTAGCAATATGACCGGGGACAGAGCTTTTTCTTTTAAGGAAGCGGGAGAGAAAAGTATCGGTCTCTCTGCCATGCAGGAACTTGGAAACATTTTATCAGGCTCTTACTTATCAGCCCTTGGGGACTTTACTCGCTTACAGATTTATCCTTCCGTTCCAGAACTGGCCATAGATATGTTTGGCGCTATTATTAGCTATGGATTGGTCGAGTCTTCTCAATATGGGGATTATGCGATTGTTATTGAAACAATATTAAAGGAAGTCCAGGCAGGATATACAGACGAAATGAAAGGGCATTTCTTTCTGCTTCCTGATCCTTTATCGTTTGGTCCAATTTTTGAGGCCCTTGGAGTCGGGTTAAATGAGTAGTATTGGACAAATCGTAAAAGTAGGGATTGCTGATTTAAATATTGTTCGTCCACCAAATGCCATTCGCACATCGGGGCTAGGATCTTGCGTTGGAGTGGTGATTTATGATGACCGGACATCTGTCGCTGGGATGGTACATGTTATGCTGCCAGACTCATCGCTTGCCAAAAATGGCCATATGAATAAAGCTAAATATGCAGATACAGGCATCAATGAATTGGTCGCTCTATTAAAAGCTGAAGGCGCACAAGTCTACAGATTGAAAGCAAAGATTGCTGGTGGCGCTCAAATGTTTCAATTTAGTTCGCAAAACAGCTCATTCAAAATTGGACCTAGGAATGTTGCAGCTGTGAAGCAAGTACTAGAGGCCCATCATATACCGCTCATAGCGGAAGACACAGGTGGAAACAGCGGCCGTACAATAGAATTTGATCCGCATACTTGCGATCTTCATATAAGAACAGTTAATAAAGGCAATCACATAATATAAAGGGGACATACAAGTGTCCCTTTCGTTATGTAACGAAGTTTACCGTTGAAGCATCAAACAATTTTTAAAAGATAAAACGCTTAAAGAGAACAGAGTAGAGAAGTGTAAATAGAAGATTATAGAGAAAGTAAATGGGTTATTGTTAGAGTGATGGAATAATATACATATTTTCCCTTTGTCGTATTTTGAAAATTTATTTGCGTTTTGGCGGTATTTTCTAATAAAATGTGGAAGATAAAGAATAAATTAGCCTGACCGTTTTTTTCAGAAAAACTTCTCTGAGAGGTCAATCCGAGGAGGAGAAACGTCAAATATGGCCAAACAGAACAGATATGATGAACAAAAGTTGTGGGCTGCCTGGAAAGAGTCAGAGGATCCAGAGGCAGGCAATCTGCTTGTAGAAAAGTACATGCCACTTGTATCCTTTCATTCTCAACGGATATCAGCAAGCTTGCCGAAAAGCGTCAATAAAGAAGATATTAAAAGTCTTGGATTGATGGGTTTGTACGATGCGTTGAAAAAATTTGATCCAACCCGCGATTTAAAGTTTGATACGTATGCTTCTTTTCGCATTCGTGGAGCGATTTTGGATGGGCTTCGAAAGGAAGACTGGCTCCCGAGAGGAACGAGAGAAAGGGCAAAAAAGATTGAAGCAAAGATTGAGGAATTGGAACAAAAATACCTTCGAAAAATCACCGCAGCGGAAGTTGCAGAACAACTTGACATTTCGGAAGAAGAAGTTCATCAGACGATGACGGAGCATTTATTTTCCAATGTCCTATCGATGGACGAACAAGTACATGATAATGAAGATTCGGAAGGAAAGAGATTTGTATTAAAAGACGAGAAGGCAGATCTGCCGGAAGATGTTCTTGTGAAGGGTGAGCTGATTCAGGAGTTGACGGAGGAAGTTTCTAAGCTGTCTGAGAAAGAACAGCTCGTGCTCAGCTTATTCTATCATGAAGAGCTGACTTTAACTGAGATCGGTGAGGTAATGAATCTTTCGACTTCAAGAATCTCCCAAATTCATTCAAAAGCATTGTTTAAGCTGAAAAATCAGCTTGTAAAAATCAACGGATCGGTACATTAAGAAAAAGTTTCATCTTTAAGGAGATCTAATGGCTACTCTATTTATTTTTATTTCATTTATACTTAATGCTGTTGCTCTATTGGCAATTATTTTATTGTTTACAAGACAAAATCGTCTGTATGAAGTAAAGAGACAACAGGAGAAGCTAGTGGCGGATATGGAAGAAATGATGGCTGCTTACTTGCTGGAAATGAAAGAAGAGAATGAGAGGTTTATTAAAGAGTTTTCATCTCATCCTACAGCGGAAGATACTTTTTCAATAAGAACACCTTCTCCGCCAAAAGCTGCCAGCGAACAGACTTCTGCGGACAACATACAGGCGGATTCGCTAACTATCTCTGCTCCTTCTATGCAACGGGTGCGGGCTGCTCAGGTATATAATGTAACAAATAAAACACCAAATGAAGATGGAAAAGAACAAATAAAAGAAAATATCGCGTTGCCGGACGAGCAGAAGGCATCAGAGGATATTTTCTCATTGAATGAGCAGGGACTTAGCATAGGAGAGATCGCTAAAAAATTAAATAAAGGAAAGACGGAAGTAGAATTAGCATTGAAATTTGCTAAGACCGGTAAAAATAGTTGATTGCATTGCCTGGCTATGGTATAGTTACTAACGGTGTTATTACACACGCTCCCTGATTTGCTCAGATGGTGCTGTCTTTTAGGACAGTTTCTGATCGAAAATGATGAGAGCGGAGGAAAAATTAAAACCATTAGGAGGAACTAAAACATGTCAGTTATTTCAATGAAGCAATTGCTTGAAGCTGGTGTTCACTTCGGTCACCAAACACGCCGTTGGAACCCAAAAATGAAAAAATATATTTTCCAGGAGCGTAATGGAATCTATATTATCGACCTTCAAAAAACAGTAAGAAAAGTTGAAGAAGCTTATAAATTCGTTAGAGAATTAGCTGAAAACGGCGGAAAAGTTCTTTTCGTTGGAACGAAAAAACAAGCTCAAGAATCTGTAAAAGAAGAAGCAGAACGTTCAGGAATGTACTATGTAAACCAACGCTGGTTAGGTGGTACATTAACAAACTTCTCAACTATCCAAAAACGTGTACAACGCTTAAAAAACATCGAGAAAATGGAAGAGGACGGCACATTTGACGTACTTCCTAAAAAAGAAGTTGTACAATTGAAAAAAGAGCATGAACGTTTAGTGAAATTCCTTGGTGGAATTAGAGATATGAAAGACCTTCCTGATGCCCTTTTCATCATCGATCCTCGTAAAGAGCGTATTGCTGTGGCGGAAGCTCGTAAATTGAATATTCCAATCGTTGGTATCGTTGATACGAACTGTGATCCGGATGAAATCGATTATGTTATTCCAGCAAATGATGATGCGATCCGCGCTGTTAAACTTTTAACAGGCAAAATGGCTGATGCTATCCTTGAAGCAAAACAAGGTGAAGAAACAGCAAAAGTTGAAGAAACAACAGAAGTTGAAGAAACAGCAGCAGCTGAGTAAAAGCTGATAAAAAGGTGATAAGTAGACCTTCTCTTATCACCTTTTTTTAAAAAGAAAAAAGTAAAACTGTGCATCGTAAAGAAGCATATGACTCAAAGGAGGAAATAAATTATGGCAATTACTGCTCAAATGGTTAAAGAACTACGTGAAAAAACTGGCGCTGGTATGATGGATTGTAAAAAAGCGCTAACAGAAACTGATGGTGATATGGAAAAAGCAATTGATTTCCTTCGCGAAAAAGGCATGGCTAAAGCTGCCAAAAAATCTGACCGCATTGCAGCGGAAGGTACGACTTTTATCAAGAGCGAAGGCAACACTGCTGTTATTTTAGAAGTAAACTCAGAAACAGACTTCGTTGCAAAGAACGAAGGTTTCCAAGTGCTTGTAAAAGAATTAGCTGATCATTTGCTTGCTAAAAAGCCTGCAAACGTAGAAGAAGCACTTGAGCAAAAAATGGATAACGGCCAAACAGTTAGTGATTTCATCAATGAAGCGATTGCGAAAATTGGTGAAAAATTAACTCTTCGACGCTTTGAAATTAAAACAAAAAGCGACAATGCTGCCTTCGGTGAATACTTGCATATGGGCGGGCGCATTGGTGTTTTAACTGTTCTTGAAGGAACAACTGATTCAAGTGCAGCAAAAGATGTAGCCATGCACGCAGCTGCTTTAAATCCTAAATACATCTCCCGTGATGCAGTTTCTGAAGAAGAAGTGGCTCGTGAGCGTGAGGTATTAACTCAACAAGCATTGAACGAAGGCAAGCCAGAGAATATCGTAGCAAAAATGGTTGAAGGCCGTCTTGGCAAATTCTTTGAGGAAATTTGCTTAGTTGACCAGCCATTTGTTAAAAACCCTGATGAAAAAGTGGGCAAGTTCGTTCAATCTAAAGGAGCAGAAGTGACTGCACTTGTGCGCTATGAAGTGGGCGAAGGCCTTGAGAAGCGTCAAGACAATTTCGCTGAAGAAGTAATGAATCAAGTGAAAAAATAATTCTTTTCTATTGAGTGAAGATAGAAAGAAATTGTTATTGTTAGATGGGAATCCCTTGCCGGTTATTGGTGAGGGATTTCATCTAGAGTTTGGCAATTTTCCATAAGGTTAAGGCCGAGGCAAACCAATAACCATACATACGGAGGTTTACATGAGCGTTCCAAAATATAAACGGGTAGTATTAAAGTTAAGCGGGGAAGCGCTGGCAGGAGAGGCCGGATTTGGCATTAATCCAGCTGTTATTAAATCAATTGCTGAGCAAGTCAAAGAAATTGCTGAACTCGATATAGAGGTGGCAGTCGTAGTAGGCGGCGGCAACATCTGGAGAGGAAAGATCGGCAGTGAAATGGGTATGGACCGCGCAACAGCTGATTATATGGGCATGCTTGCTACTGTGATGAACTCAATGGCTCTACAGGATAGCCTAGAGCAGCTTGGGATTGAAACACGTGTTCAGACTTCTATAGAGATGCGGCAGGTAGCAGAACCTTATATCCGCCGTCGGGCAATCCGCCATCTCGAAAAGAAGCGAGTGGTTATTTTTGCTGCAGGCACAGGTAACCCTTACTTTTCTACAGATACAACAGCTGCGCTTCGGGCCGCTGAGATTGAAGCAGAAGTTATTTTGATGGCTAAAAATAATGTAGATGGCGTGTATTCAGCAGACCCACGCGTTGATAAAAATGCCGTTAAGTATGATCAATTGTCTTACCTTGATGTCATTAAAGAAGGGCTTGCTGTTATGGATTCAACGGCCTCATCATTATGTATGGACAATGACATACCGCTTATTGTTTTCTCTATTACAGAAAACGGCAATATTAAACGGGTAGTTATGGGTGAAAATATCGGAACAATTGTGAGGGGGAAGGAATAATGGCAAATCAAACAATTGAACAGATGAAAGAAAGAATGTCTAAAGCAATTCAAGCGTATACGAGAGAGCTCGCCTCCATTCGTGCTGGACGTGCGAATGCTTCATTGTTAGACCGGATAACGGTCGATTACTATGGGGCACCAACACCGATTAACCAGCTTGCTTCTGTATCTGTGCCGGAAGCACGTCTTCTCGTTATTCAGCCTTATGATAAAACAGCGATGGGTGACATTGAGAAAGCTATTTTAAAATCGGATCTTGGGCTAACGCCATCTAACGATGGATCGGTTATCCGTCTTGCATTCCCTGCTTTAACAGAAGAGCGCCGCAAGGAATTGGCTAAAGTAGTGAAAAAAGAAGCGGAAGACGCAAAGGTAGCTATTCGCAATATTCGCCGTGATGCGAATGAAGAGCTGAAAAAATTGGAGAAAGCTGGCGACATTACTGAGGATGAGCTGCGTGGCTTAACGGATGATGTGCAAAAGCAAACGGATGATTTCATTAGCAAAATCGACGGTATTTCCAAGGATAAAGAAAAAGAAATTATGGAAGTCTAATGTAAAAACCCTCTTCGCTGTAAGAGGGTTTTCTTCTTTTTTTTATTGAATAAAAAAATACATCCATTTCTACAAAGTAATCAACAAACAATTTTGGTATTATAATAGATAATGATTTGTTTATAATTTGGTGATGCTACATCGTGGAGGATATTTTATGATCAATAAGAGAAAATTATGGAAAACAGCAGATGACCATAATATCGAAGATCGAATAGAAAGAATTAAAGAGGAGTTAGTGCCGGAGCATATTGCAATCATTATGGACGGCAATGGCAGATGGGCAAAAAGAAGAGCCCTTCCCCGAATTGCTGGTCACCATGAAGGAATGAAGACGGTAAAAAAGATAACTAAACTTGCTAATAAGTTGGGTGTCAAAGTATTAACACTCTATGCCTTCTCAACAGAAAACTGGAAGCGGCCGAAACATGAAGTGGATTTTTTAATGAAATTGCCTGAAGAGTTTCTTGGCACGTTTTTACCGGAATTGATTGAAGAAAATGTCCAGGTACAAATGATGGGAGAGAGAAATCAAATACCGAAACACACGCTCAGTGCGGTAGAAAAAGCGATGGAACAAACGAGTGGCAATGATGGATTAATATTAAACTTTGCTTTAAATTACGGAAGTCGTGCGGAGATTTTAACGGCTGTAAAAAATATTATTCATGATGCAAAAAATGGTATACTATTAGAGGAAAATTTAAATGAAGAGCTTTTTTCGAGCTATCTTATGACAGAGCATTTAAAAGATCCGGACTTGCTTATCCGGACGAGCGGAGAAATTCGTTTGAGCAATTTTATGCTTTGGCAGCTGGCCTATACTGAGTTTTGGTTTACCGATACTAATTGGCCTGATTTTAAAGAAACAGATTTGCTCGAAGCAGTGGAAGCTTTTCAGCGCCGTTCCCGTCGGTTCGGTGGTTTGTCGTAATTATTCATCAGGACAAGAGTTAGGAGTTTGAGACATGAAACAACGTATTTTGACCGCTGTTATTGCGGCGGCCGCTTTTTTGCCGGTCGTGCTGTACGGCGGCTGGCCTTTTATTATATTGGCTTATTTAATGGCTATCATTGGCCTAACGGAAGCATTAAAAATGAAAAAAATTGCTCCTGCTTCGATGCCCGGGCTGCTTTCTATCATACTTCTCTGCATTGTGTTAATGCCGGAACGCCTGACTGTTGCTATCGAACAAGTGGGCTACGATAAGCTGCAGCTATCTGCCTTGTTCGTGTTATTGATGCTAGCATACACGGTTGTTTCAAAAAATAAGTTTCATTTTGAAGATGCAGGGTTTTGCGTTCTGGCTGCGCTTTATGTCGGCTTTGGTTTTTATTATTTCATAGAAACGAGAGAAGCGGGCGCTATATTCGTCTTTTTTGCCCTTCTAATTACGTGGGCGACAGACTCGGGTGCTTATTTTGTAGGCCGGTCGCTCGGAAAGCGCAAACTATGGCCGGAAATTAGTCCGAACAAAACAGTAGAAGGTTCAGTTGGTGGTATTTTTGCAGCAGTAATCGTCGCTTTGATTATTGCCCTGCTAGCGGATATGGATATACCGTTGTTTAAACTGTTAATTGCTACAGCTGTGCTGTCTGTATTTGGACAGCTTGGCGACTTGGCAGAATCAGCTCTTAAGCGCCATTACGAAGTAAAGGATTCAGGGACTTTATTGCCGGGCCATGGCGGTATTTTGGACCGTACAGACAGCTGGTTATTTGTTTTTCCGCTTGTTCATTTACTGCATCTAGTGTGACAGCAGAGTTTGTTTGAGGAGATGAAAGATGTGAAGAAATTAAGTCTTTTAGGTGCAACTGGCTCGATCGGCCGCCAGACACTGGATGTGATCCGGGAGCATCGTGATGATTTTGCGCTGGTTGCTTTTTCAGCCGGTCGAAATATTGAAGAAACACGGAACATTATTAGTGGGTTTCAACCTGAATTAGTATCTGTCGAGCTTCGGGAGGACGCGGAGAAACTAAAGTCAGAATTTCCTTTTTTAAAAGTGGTGTACGGACAAGAAGGACTTGTTGAAACGGCTGTTTATCAAAAGGCGGACATTCTTGTGAATGCTGTGCTTGGGAGTGTCGGCTTACGCCCGACACTGCAGGCGATTGAAGCAGGTAAGACAATTGCTATCGCAAATAAAGAAACACTTGTAACGGCCGGGCATTTAGTTATGGCAGCCGCTGAAAAGCATAATGTGGCTCTTTTGCCGGTAGACAGTGAGCATTCTGCGATTTTTCAATGTCTGCAAGGGGAAAAAGAGAAAAACATTGCACGCCTCATACTGACCGCTTCGGGAGGTAGCTTCCGTGACCGGACACGAGAAGAATTAAAAAATGTAACTGTACAGGAAGCGTTAAATCATCCAAATTGGTCAATGGGCGCAAAGATCACGATTGATTCGGCTACAATGATGAATAAAGGCTTGGAAGTTATTGAAGCACACTGGCTTTTTCATTTGCCATATGAGCAAATAGATGTTATTTTACATCGAGAAAGTATTATTCATTCGATGGTCGAATTTCAAGATAGTTCGGTAATCGCTCAATTAGGTACCCCTGATATGCGCGTGCCAATCCAATATGCGCTTTCTTATCCAGACCGGCTCCCTTTGCCTTCTGCTCGGCGTCTCAATTTGCTGGAAGCGGGCAAGCTTCATTTTCAGCCGATGGATCAAAAGCGTTTTCGGATGCTTGCGCTTGCTTATCAGGCGGGAAAAGCGGGCGGCACAGTTCCCACTGTGTTGAATGCTGCTAACGAGGCGGCTGTTGCTGCTTTTCTTGACGGGAAAATAACATTTTTGCAAATTGATGAAATGGTAGAGCGGGCTCTTGAAAAACATCAGTCCATTATGCAGCCCGATCTGGAAACGATACAGCAAACCGACAAAGAAACACGGAATTTCGTCCACTCACTTTTATAAAAAAGGTGGTTATCTATATTGAATACTGTTATAGCGTTTATCGTTATATTTGGCGCCCTCGTTTTTTTTCACGAGCTAGGTCACTTTATTTTTGCCAAGCGGGCGGGGATTCTCTGTCGAGAGTTTGCCATCGGTTTCGGACCAAAAGTGTTTTTTCATAAAAAAGGAGAAACCATATATACTCTTCGGCTTCTTCCTCTAGGGGGATATGTCCGCATGGCTGGGGAAGACCCAGAAATGGTAGATTTAAAAGCCGGTCATCGCATCGGTGTTCTATTTAATGAGCATGAAGAAATTGTCAAAGTTATCGTTTCTGGTAAAGACCGTTATCCAGAAGCTCGAGTAATTGAGGTAGAGACCGCCGATCTTGAACATCAGCTTATTATTAGAGGCTATGAGGACGGAGAAGAAGAAATTAAAACGTTTCCGATCCATCGGGAGGCCGTTATTTTAGAGGATGGGGTGGAGAGCCAGATCGCGCCATGGGACCGACAGTTCGCCTCGAAAACGCTAGGACAGCGATCGATGGCTATTTTTGCAGGTCCGCTCTTTAACTTTATTTTAGCTTTTTTTGTTTTTATTCTCATTGCTATGATGCAGGGAATGCCTACAAACGAGCCCGAGCTTGGCAAGCTGACCTCCGATGGAGCAGCAAAAGAAGCGGGCTTAATGGAAGGCGACAAAGTTATTAGCATTAATGGACAAGGGGTAGCAAGCTGGAATGATATCGTTACTGTCATTCAGAAAAACCCCCAGTCTGAGATTGACTTTACAGTAGAAAGAGACAATAAAACACTAGATATTCCAGTAACACCGAAGGTCCGTGAGGTGGAAGATCAAAAGATTGGAGTAATCGGTGTACACAGTCCAGTAGAAAAATCGTTCTTCGGTTCCATCGCCTATGGCGCGAAAGAAACGTATTTTTGGACAGTAGAAATTATTCGGTTGGTCGGCAAGCTCGTCACTGGGCAATTTTCGATCGATATGCTTTCGGGTCCTGTTGGCATCTATGTATCCACTGACACAGTAGCTAAGTCAGGCATTATGAACTTGATGAAGTGGGCCGGCGTGTTAAGCATTAACCTAGGCATTATGAATTTACTGCCGCTTCCAGCATTGGACGGCGGGCGCCTATTGTTTTTCCTCGTTGAAGCGCTCAGAGGCAAGCCGATTGATCGCCAAAAAGAAGGAATGGTTCATTTTGTTGGTTTCGCCTTGTTAATGCTTTTAATGATCGTGGTAACATGGAATGATATTCAACGATTCTTTTTACAATAAAATAGTCTGAGGTGTATGTGATGAAACAAAGCCAAACGTTAATACCCACATTAAGAGAGGTACCGGCTGATGCGGACGTAAAAAGCCATCAGTTGCTGTTAAAAGCGGGATTTATCCGTCAAAACGCCAGCGGAGTATACAGTTATTTGCCGCTTGGTAAAAAAGTGCTTCGCAAGGTAGAGGAAATTGTTCGTGAGGAAATGGACAACGCTGGAGCTGCAGAACTTTTGATGCCAGCTTTACAGCAGGCTGAGCTGTGGCAGGAATCTGGACGCTGGTACACGTACGGCCCAGAGCTTATGCGCTTGAAAGATCGACATGAACGCGAGTTTGCCCTTGGAGCAACTCACGAAGAAGTGATTACAAGCCTGGTTCGTGATGAAATAAAATCGTACAAGCGTTTGCCGTTAACCTTGTATCAAATCCAAACGAAATTCCGGGATGAAAAGCGGCCGCGGTTTGGCCTGCTCCGCGGGCGGGAGTTTGTTATGAAAGATGCTTATTCTTTTCATACCTCTCATGAAAGCTTAGCGGAAGTATATGACCGGATGTACACGGCTTATTCAAATGTATTCCGTCGCTGCGGATTAGATTTTCGAGCTGTTATTGCTGACTCAGGAGCGATGGGTGGCAAGGACACACATGAATTTATGGTTCTTTCTGAGATCGGTGAAGATACCATTGCCTACTCTGATTCTTCTGATTATGCAGCTAACATTGAAATGGCTCCGGTTGTTACTGCCTATGAAAAGAGCGGGGAAGCGGAGCGCCAAATGGAAAAAGTGGAAACTCCGGATGCTAAAACAATCAGCAGTGTAGCAGAGCTCTTGAATGTTTCTGCGGAGCAATGTTTAAAAACGCTTCTCTTTAAAGTGGATGGAGAATATGTCATCGTTCTCGTTCGGGGCGATCATGAAGTGAATGAAATTAAATTGAAAAACTTATTCCAGGCAGGTGTCGTTGAGCTTGCCGAGCATGAAGAAGTGAACGAAGTGCTTGGCTGCACGATTGGTTCTCTTGGACCGGTAAACGCCAAAGAAGGTGTGAAAGTAATTGCGGACCATGCGGTGAAAGCTATTACGAATGGTGTGTGTGGAGCGAATATAGAAGGCTATCATTTTATAAATGTAAATGCGGAAAAAGATTATCGTGTAGATCAGTATGCGGACTTGCGCTTTATTCAAGAAGGAGATCTTTCTCCGGATGGAAAAGGAACCATTAAGTTTGCTAAAGGAATCGAAGTAGGCCATATATTCAAATTGGGCACACGCTACAGTGAAGCGATGAATGCCACGTATTTGGATGAAAACGGCCGGACGCAACCAATGATCATGGGCTGTTACGGAATTGGGGTTTCACGGACGTTGGCTGCCGTAGCTGAACAATTTAATGATGAACAAGGATTTATTTGGCCGAAGGCCCTCTCTCCTTTCGATATTCACTTAGTGCCAATCAATATGAAGGATGAAGGTCAGCGTACACTTGCTGAAGAGCTTTACAGTCTGCTTCGAGAGAACCGTTATGATGTATTGATGGATGACCGAGCAGAGCGTCCGGGCGTGAAGTTTGCCGATAGTGATTTAATCGGTTTGCCTATCCGAGTAACAGTAGGCAAAAAGGCAGCAGAGGGAATTGTTGAAGTGAAGGTTCGCAAAACCGGTGAAATGATAGAAATTCAGCGAAATGAGCTTGTCTCTAAGCTGCATGAGATTTTTCAAGCCATCTAATTGTCAATGTTATCGGCTGATTCTCCTGCAGAGACTTAGCTAAGTTAATAATTTTAGAGCGGTAATTTTGTTGCTATCTAAGTTTGTGCAGCATAAATATTTAAAGTCACCTGAATCAGGTGGCTTTTTCTTTCTGAATTTCTGTTAAAATAGAAGAGAACAATCAATTGGGAGGCATGCAAATGAGTGAAGAATCCCAGGGAAGACGACAGCGGTTCCAGCTGCTCTTACAGCAATTGAAATTGACAGAAGATGCAGTCGTCCGCCATTTTGAGGGAGCTGAAATTGCAAAGTTAACAGTAGAAAGACAGACCAAACGTTGGCATTTTTCTTTTGTCACCGAAACTATTATTCCTTGTCAGCTTCTTGAAACTTTTACAAATGCGCTACATTATGCATTTAAAGAGATTGCGCAGGTTACTTTTTCAATAAAAGCAAAAAATACAGCTGTGACAGAAGAGTTGATCAGTGAATATTGGTCCTTTTGCGTAAGTCAGCTAGAGGGAATCTCTCCTCCGATGCTTGCGCTGTTAAATAGACGTACACCTACTGTGAAAGGAAATAAATTAATCGTTAGTGTTGGCAATGATACAGAAGGCATGACATTAAAAAATAAATATGGCGAATGGATTTGCCGTACTTATCAAAACTATGGCTTTCCACCGGTAGCATTTGATATAGCAGTTGCAGAGGCAGAAACAAATGATGAATTCCAACAGTTTTTGGAAGCCAAACAAAAGGAAGATGCGGAGAGAGCTATGCAGGCAGTAGCTGAAATGCAGAAACGGGAAGAAAATGCAGGAGACGATCAAGAGGTGGCTAGTGGTCCTCTTATGATTGGCTTAACCATCAAAGAAGATGCCGAGTTTAAAAAGCTGGAGGAAATTCAAGATGAAGAGCGCCGAATAGCGATTGAAGGATATGTTTTTGATGCGGAAACGAAAGAACTTCGAAGTGGCCGTACGCTGCTAACATTTAAAATTACTGATTATACGGACTCTATATTAGTAAAAATGTTTTCTCGTGACAAAGAGGACGCAGCTCTTTTCGGCCGTTTGAAAAAAGGCATGTGGGTAAAGGCAAGAGGGACTGTGCAAAATGATACGTTTGTCCGTGATCTTGTCATGATTGCCAATGATGTCAATGAGATCGCTCCAGTTATGCGCCAGGATACAGCTCCCGAAGAGGAAAAGCGTGTGGAGCTTCACCTGCATACACCAATGAGTCAAATGGACGCCGTCTCACCAATAGGCGATTTGGTAGCCCAAGCAGCTAAATGGGGACACAAGGCTATCGCCGTTACCGATCATGCAGTAGTTCAATCGTTTCCAGACGCCTATAGTGCCGGGAAAAAGCATGGCATAAAAGTGCTGTATGGCTTGGAAGCTAATTTGGTAGATGACGGCGTTCCGATTGCTTACAATGACGTTCATCGCTTGCTTGCGGATGAAACCTACGTGGTGTTCGACGTAGAAACGACAGGGCTTTCAGCTGTTTATGATACGATTATTGAATTGGCCGCAGTGAAAATAAAAGACGGTGAAATTGTGGACCGTTTTGAATCATTTGCTAATCCGCACCATCCTCTTTCTGCGACTACAATTAATTTAACGGGCATCACAGATGATCTTGTTCAAAACGCCCCTGAAGTCGAAGAAGTACTAAAAAAATTCAAAGATTGGGCAGGAGATGCCATTTTCGTTGCCCATAACGCTTCCTTTGACATGGGCTTCTTAGATGCCGGCTACGTTCGGTACAATCTTGGCAAGTCGTCGAATCCAGTTATCGATACGCTTGAATTGGCGAGATTTTTATACCCGACTTTAAAAAACCACCGGTTGAATACGCTCGCCAAAAAATTCGATGTCGAGCTTACCCAGCATCACCGGGCGATCTATGACGCCGAAGCGACGGGTTATTTGTTTTTAAGAATGCTCAAGGATGCGAATGAAAAAGGGATTGTTTATCATGATGATTTAAACACCCATATGGGGGATGGCGGTGCTTATAAACGAGCTCGCCCTTATCACTGTACAATTTTGGCACAAAACGATGCTGGTCTGAAGAATTTATTTAAACTTGTTTCGATTTCACATATAGATTATTTTTACCGGGTACCGAGAATTCCGAGATCTGTCCTCCAAAAGCATCGGGAAGGACTCATTGTCGGTTCGGGCTGTGATAAAGGCGAAGTATTTGAAAGCATGATGCAAAAGGGGATGGAGCAGGCAGAAAAAGCGGCTAAGTTTTATGACTATCTTGAGGTTCATCCAAAAGAAGTGTATAGCCACCTGCTTGAATTGGAGCTTGTTCGCGATAATAAAGCGCTTGAAGACATTATCAAAAAAATCGTAGAGCTGGGGGAGAAAATGCAGCTTCCTGTAGTAGCTACAGGGAATGTTCACTATCTAAACCCAACGGACAAGATTCACCGTAAAATCCTGGTTAGTTCTCAAGGAGGGGCGAATCCGCTTAACCGCCATGAGTTGCCGGATGTCCATTTCCGCACGACGAATGAAATGCTTGATGCCTTCAGTTTCCTTGGAAAAGAGACAGCAGAAAAAATTGTGATTAAGAACCCTAATGAAATAGCAGAGAACATTGCTGAAATTAAGCCGATCAAGGATGATCTTTATACGCCAAAAATTGAAGGGGCCGATGAAGAAATTCGCCAGATGAGCTATGACATGGCAAGGCGGATTTATGGAGAAGAACTGCCGGAAATCGTTGAAGCACGATTAGAAAAAGAGTTAAAAAGCATCATCGGACACGGATTCGCTGTTATTTACCTTATTTCTCATAAGCTCGTAAAAAAATCACTCGATGACGGCTATCTTGTTGGTTCCCGTGGATCCGTCGGCTCCTCGTTTGTGGCTACCATGACAGAAATTACAGAAGTGAACCCATTGCCGCCACATTACGTTTGTCCGCAGTGTAAAAGATCGGAGTTTTTTAATGACGGTTCTGTTGGCTCTGGATTTGATTTGCCTGATAAAAATTGTCCGGACTGCCAGGTCAGATACAAAAAGGATGGGCATGATATTCCGTTTGAAACATTCCTTGGGTTTAAAGGAGACAAGGTTCCGGATATCGACTTGAACTTCTCCGGAGAATATCAGCCGAGGGCCCACAATTATACGAAGGTACTATTCGGGGAAGAGTATGTATACCGGGCGGGAACGATTGGTACAGTGGCAGATAAAACAGCATTCGGTTATGTGAAAGGTTATGCTTCAGATAATAATCTGCAGCTCCGGAACGCAGAAGTGGACCGGCTGGCAAAGGGCTGTACTGGGGTTAAACGGACAACGGGTCAGCATCCTGGCGGAATTATCGTTGTACCAGATTATATGGACATTTATGACTTTTCGCCGATCCAATATCCGGCGGACAGTGATAAATCAGAATGGCGCACGACACATTTTGACTTCCATTCTATTCATGATAATTTGTTAAAGCTCGATATTTTAGGACACGATGATCCAACGGTTATTCGGATGCTGCAAGATTTATCCGGCATCGATCCAAAAACGATCCCGACGGATGATCCCGAAGTGATGAAAATATTCAGCGGCACGGAATCGCTCGGTGTAACAGAGGAGCAAATCATGTGTAAAACCGGTACACTTGGCATTCCGGAGTTTGGAACGCGCTTTGTCCGTCAAATGCTTGAGGACACGAAGCCAACAACATTTTCGGAACTCGTCCAAATCTCAGGGCTGTCCCACGGAACAGATGTATGGCTCGGAAACGCCCAAGAGCTCATCCATAATGGCATTTGTGAACTAAGTGATGTAATTGGCTGTCGGGATGATATTATGGTTTATCTGATTTATCAGGGACTTGATCCTGCTTTCGCTTTTAAAATTATGGAGTCTGTCCGTAAAGGTAAAGGCTTAACTGATGAGATGGAAGAGGAAATGCGCAATAATAAAGTGCCGGAATGGTATATCGATTCCTGTAAAAAGATTAAATATATGTTCCCGAAGGCCCATGCTGCAGCTTATGTATTAATGGCTGTACGGATTGCTTATTTTAAAGTTCATTTGCCCCTTCTGTATTATGCAGCATACTTTACGGTGCGGGCAGAGGATTTTGATATTGATTCGATGGTCAAGGGATCGGCTGCTATCAAATCACTTATTGAGGAAATTAACGCTAAAGGATTAGAAGCGTCTCCTAAAGAAAAGAGTTTATTAACGGTATTAGAGCTAGCGCTGGAAATGTGTGAGCGCGGCTTTACCTTCCAAAAAGTAGATTTATACCGCTCAAGTGCGGACCAATTTGTTATTGATGGTGACTCGTTGATTCCGCCATTTAATTCGATTCCGGGGCTTGGCACCAATGCTGCTTACAATATCGTAAAAGCCCGGGAAGAAGGAGAGTTCCTGTCTAAAGAAGACTTGCAGCAGCGCGGGAAGGTATCTAAAACGATCATCGAGTATTTAGATAACCATGGCTGTCTTGTCTCTCTGCCTGATCAGAATCAGCTCTCGCTGTTCTAAGGCAAATTGCCGACGAGTTGCATAAAATAAAGGGATATGGTATATTTTAATGGAAATACTAATTGATAACTCTCTTTGAAAGAGTGGGGCATCCCCACTCTTTCGTCTTTGTAAAGGAGTTTCATTCTTGGTCAGGAATTTTATTCAACCAGGGGGTATATATGAGCAAAGTAGTTGAAACAGTCGAACAGCTAGTAAAACCAATTACTGAAGAGCTGGACCTAGAATTAGTCGATATCGAATATGTAAAGGAAGGGAAAAGCTGGTTCCTTCGTGTTTACATTGACAAAGAAACAGGAGTAGATATTGAGGAGTGTGGAATGGTCAGTGAGCGGCTGAGTGAAAAGCTGGATGAGACAGATCCCATTCCTTATAACTACTTTTTGGAAGTTTCTTCTCCAGGAGCAGAGCGTCCGCTTAAGAAAACTCGTGATTATGAGCGGGCGGTCGGAAAGCGTGTGCACGTAAAAACCTACGAGCCGATTGATGGAGAAAAAACATTTGAAGGCACTTTGTTATCGTTTGAACAAGAAGAGCTTGTCATCGAGTATTTAATCAAAACGAGAAAGAAGCAAGTGACTATTCCATTGGAAAAGATTGCGAAAGCCCGGCTGGCTGTTTCATTTTCTTAAATGAAAGGAAGACAGCCGAGCTTTCGGCCTAGCTTGGTTCATCTCATGAAGCAAAGTTGACAGTTTATTATTATGTAAGGGGGCGGAACGTCCGATGAGCACTGAATTATATGATGCTCTTTTATATTTGGAGAAAGAAAAAGGGATCGAGCGCAATTTAATTATTGAAGCGATCGAAGCAGCGCTGGTTTCAGCATATAAACGAAACTTTAACCAGGCGCAAAATGTCCGTGTTGATTTAAATCTTGAAACAGGAACAATGCGAGTGTTTGCCCGGAAAGAAGTGGTAGATGAAGTATTTGATTCCCGTCTTGAGATTTCCGAAGCGGAGGCGCGAGAAATCAATCCTTCTTATGAGCTGGGAGACATTGTGGAACTTGAAGTGACACCGAAGGATTTTGGACGGATCGCTGCACAAACAGCTAAACAGGTCGTTACCCAGCGTGTGAGAGAAGCAGAAAGAGGCATTATCTATTCAGAATTTATTGACCGTGAAGAAGATATTATGACGGGGATCGTCCAGCGTCAAGACTCCCGTTTTATCTATGTCAGTCTTGGCAAAATCGAGGCCCTTCTTCCTCTTTCTGAGCAAATGCCAAACGAGAGCTATAAGCCACACGACCGCATAAAAGTCTATATCACCAAAGTAGAGCGGACAACGAAAGGACCCCAAATTTTCGTTTCACGGACTCATCCAGGGCTGCTAAAGCGGTTATTTGAGATTGAAGTACCGGAAATTTTTGATGGCACAGTAGAGATTCGTTCGGTTTCTCGTGAAGCGGGCGACCGTTCTAAAATTTCTGTATATGCAGAAAACCCTGAGGTCGATCCGGTCGGTGCTTGTGTGGGACCAAAAGGAAGCCGTGTGCAGGCGATTGTTAACGAACTAAAAGGTGAAAAGATTGATATCGTCAAGTGGTCTGAGGACCCAGTTGTTTTCGTTGCCAATGCATTAAGCCCATCGAAGGTAATTGATGTACAAGTGGATGAAGAAGCAAAGGCGACAACGGTAATTGTCCCGGATTACCAATTATCTCTCGCTATTGGCAAGCGGGGACAAAATGCCCGTCTAGCGGCAAAATTAACAGGTTGGAAGATTGATATTAAGAGTGAGACAGACGCCCGGGAAGCTGGAATCTATCCGCGTGATCATGCAGCATCTGCTGTTGAAGACGAAGGCGCCTATGACTTTTCCTCCGAAGAAATCGAATAAGAGGTGAAGAAAATGAATCGCCCAAAGAAGGTTCCGTTAAGAAAATGTGTAGCTACAGGTGAAATGAAAGCAAAAAAAGAAATGGTACGTGTAGTTCGTTCAAAAGAGGGAGACGTATCGGTCGATTTAACCGGGAAAAAATCCGGTCGCGGTGCGTATGTGTCAAAAACGAAAGAAGCGGTAGAGCTGGCAAAAAATAAAGGCATTCTATCAAGACAACTGAATGCCGATGTGCCAGACAGTGTATTTGAAGAACTCCTCTCTTACGTAGAAAAGGAGACGAAATAGCTGATGAATGAACCTCAGTGGGCCAAACTGCTGGGATTAGCCAATAGAGCACGAAAAATTATCTCAGGCGAAGAGCTGACAGTAAAAGAAATTCAAAAAGGCCGAGCGAAGCTGGTTCTGCTTTCAGCAGACGCATCACCCAATACGAGAAAAAAAATACAGGACAAAGCAGCCTATTATCAAGTGCCGTTAAGGTGGGTTGATAATCGGCAAGTCCTTGGCCAGGCCATTGGCAAAGAGGCGAGGGTAGTCGTAGCTGTTGTAGACGTGGGGTTTGCTAAAAAGCTTTCCACTCTCCTCGATGATACTATGCGGGGGTGAACATATGAGTAAGCAAAGAGTACATGAATATGCAAAAGAAAAAAACGTGTCAAGTAAAGTAGTCATTGAAAAACTCAAAGAGTTGAATGTAGAAGTCTCTAACCATATGACTGTTATTGACGAGGAGGCTATACAAAAATTGGAAAAATCTTTCGAAAACACAAACAAACAAACTAAATCTAATCAATCTAAACCAGGTACGTCCACTAAGCCAGCTGGCAGTTCCCAGGGAGCAGGACGAGGAGCATCTGCGAGCAAAGGAAAGCCAGGAAGCAAAGGGCCAGGCGGACAGAAAAATTCTCAGCAAAAAGGATTTAATCAAGGAAAAGGGAACAATAAAAATCAAGGGAGAGGCAAGCAGCAAGGAAACAAACAGCGACAAGTAAAACCAGTCGCTGCTCCACAGCCGCCAAAGGTAAAAGAACTCCCTGAAAAAATTACGTTTGCAGGCTCATTGACGGTTTCAGAATTGGCCAAGAAACTACATCGAGAGCCATCTGAAATTATCAAAAAGCTGTTTATGCTAGGCGTGATGGCAACGATTAATCAAGAGCTTGACAAAGATGCAATTGAGCTCATAGCAAGCGAATACGGCGTAGAAGTAGAAGAAGAAATTTTAATTGATAAAGCAGATTTAGAGGTTTACTTTGAAGAAGCAAATGAGGAAAGCGAGAAAACAGAACGGCCAGCGGTTGTGACGATCATGGGGCACGTTGACCACGGGAAAACAACCCTGCTTGATTCAATTCGCCATACAAAGGTAACCGAAGGAGAAGCTGGCGGAATTACTCAGCATATCGGTGCTTACCAGATTGAGGCCAATGATAAGAAAATCACTTTCCTCGATACTCCAGGACATGCTGCATTTACAACGATGCGTGCCCGCGGAGCGAAAATTACCGATATTACGATCCTTGTTGTGGCAGCAGATGACGGCGTTATGCCGCAAACAATCGAAGCGATTAATCATGCGAAAGCGGCTGAAGTGCCAATTATCGTAGCGGTAAATAAAATCGACAAGCCGACAGCTAATCCTGATCGCGTCATGCAGGAATTAACGGAGCAAGGGCTTGTTCCAGAAGCCTGGGGCGGCGATACGATCTTTGTTCCGCTTTCCGCGAAAACAGGAGAAGGTATTGAACAGCTTCTTGAAATGATTCTGCTCGTAGCAGAAGTAGCGGAACTCGAAGCTAATCCGAACCGCCGGGCAATCGGCACGGTGATTGAGGCTGAGTTGGATAAAGGCCGCGGCTCTGTTGCTACACTGCTTGTGCAAAACGGCACATTAAACATCGGAGATCCGATTGTTGTCGGAAATACATTCGGCCGTGTACGGGCAATGGTGAATGACCTTGGACGCCGTATTAAAACTGCTGGTCCTTCTACACCAATTGAAATTACCGGTTTAAATGACGTTCCATTAGCTGGAGACCGTTTCGTTGTATTTGAAGATGAAAAAACAGCGAGACAAATTGGTGAAGCTCGTGCCCAGGAAGCGTTGCAAGCACAACGCAGCGAGAAATCACGTGTCAGTCTTGATAATTTGTTTGAACATATGAAACAAGGGGAAATGAAAGACTTAAATATCGTTTTAAAAGCTGACGTTCAAGGGTCGCTTGAAGCGGTAGCAGCAGCTCTTCAAAAATTAGAAGTGGAAGGCGTAAATGTAAAAATCATTCACACAGGCGTCGGTGCGATCACCGAATCTGATATTATCCTTGCTTCCGCATCCAACGCTATTGTCATTGGCTTTAACGTTCGTCCAGACGTGAATGCGAAACGGGCAGCGGAAACAGAGGAAGTGGATGTTCGTCTACACCGTATTATTTACAAAGTGATCGAAGAGATTGAAGCGGCGATGAAAGGTATGCTCGACCCTGAGTTCCAAGAGAAAATTATTGGCCAGGCGGAAGTACGCCAAACATTTAAAGTATCTAAAGTTGGAACAATTGCTGGCTCTTATGTAACAGAAGGAAAAATCACTCGCGATAGCGGTGTTCGCTTAATCCGTGACGGCATTGTTATTTTTGAAGGGGAAGTCGATGCGCTCAAACGCTTTAAAGATGATGCGAAAGAAGTCAGCCAAGGGTATGAGTGCGGTATTACGATTAAAAACTTTAATGATGTGAAAGAGGGCGACATTATCGAAGCCTTCATCGAGGAAGAAATTGAGCGCAAATGATCGGTTATGCTGAGGTAGAATATTTGATTTATGACTCGCACTCTTTAAAGGAAAAGCGGGCAGTGCTACAGCGTACAGTTACACGCTTAAAGCAAAAATTAAATGTTTCCGTAGCAGAAATTGATCATCAAGATGTTTGGCAGCGTACGAAACTAGCTGTTGTCACTGTCGCTTCATCCAAGAAAGCGGCGGAAAGGGAGCTGGCGAATGCCTTGCATTTTCTTGACTCTTTCCCTGAGTGGGAACGGCTCGCTGTTTCCTATGAATGGCTATAGTGAGGTGAGAAAGATGAGTCTTCGTTCGAATCGTGTCGGTGAACAAATGAAAAAAGAGCTGACGGATATATTGAACCGGAAAGTAAAAGATCCGCGCATTGGTTTTATAACTGTCACTGACGTTGAAGTGACTGGCGATCTTCAACAGGCTACCGTGTATATTACGGTGCTTGGCAATGAAGAAGAGCGTGAGGGTACTTTGAAAGCTTTAACCAAAGCAAAAGGTTTTATCCGTTCGGAAGTAGGACAGAGAATTCGCCTGCGTAAAACTCCAGAGCTGCTCTTTGAAATGGATGCATCGATCGAATATGGCAACCGTATCGATACTTTATTAAGAGAAATCAACAGCCCTTCCACAGATCATTGATAAACAATAAAGGATCATAAGGTTCTGGCCTCTTCAGTGAATGAGATATAGACGCTTTTTCTGAGCTATATTCATTTCTTCTTAAGGGGCCAGACCTTTTTTTATGCCTGAAAAAGGAGAGAGACCGAATGGATGGAATACTTCCACTTTGGAAAGAAAAAGGAATGACTTCCCATGACTGTGTGTTTAAAGTGCGTAAAATTTTGAAGATGAAAAAGGTGGGGCACACTGGAACCCTCGATCCTGATGTAGAAGGAGTGCTGCCTATTTGTCTCGGACGGGCAACAAAGCTTGCTGAGTACATAATGAATTCAGGAAAGATATATGAAGGGGAAGTGACGGTTGGTTTTTCCACAACTACAGAAGATGCTTCTGGAGAAATAGTGGAACAACAACCCATACGTTCAAAAATTTCACGAGCCGAAGTCCTCTCGGTGTTGCAATCACTGACTGGGGAAATCACGCAAACACCGCCTATGTTTTCCGCTGTGAAAGTAAAGGGGAAAAGGCTGTATGAGTATGCTCGTCAAGGAATTGAAGTGGAAAGACCGTCAAGAAAGGTAACCATTCACGAGCTGGAATTATTGGACGACAGAGAATGGTATGAGGGAGAGGTCATTCGGTTTTCTTTTCGGGTGGCTTGCAGCAAAGGAACATATATCCGGACGCTGGCTGTTATGATTGGCGAACGACTTGGTTATCCAGCGCACATGTCTAAGCTCGTACGGACGGCGTCCGGCGGATTTAATAAACAGCAATGCGTCACATTGGAGGAACTGAGGAAACTTCAGGAAGAAGACGCCGCTTCCTCCATTCTTCAGCCTCTTGAAAAAGGGGTCAAGCATTTGCCGAAATGGGCAATAAATGATACATTAGCAAAGAAAGTAATCAACGGCTCTGTGTTGGATACTCCGACAGAATGGCCTGAAAAGGCACAAGAAGCGGCAGTATTTCATGAAGAGAGTCTACTGGCAATTTATAAGCTTCACCCGGATAAACCGGGGAAGGTAAAGCCAGTTAAAGTGTTAGCTGACTGACAGGAGGACAGGTGAGAACGGTGAAAGTGTATATGTTGCATCATCCCCATAACTTAGACAAAAATAATTTGCCCCCTTTAGTGATGGCTCTTGGTTTTTTTGATGGAGTCCATACCGGGCACCAGCAAGTCATTCGTGCGGCGGTAGAGAAAGCAAGGAATCAGGGCATAAAAAGTGCGGTGATGACATTTGATCCTCATCCGTCCGTCGTCCTTGGAAATACACATAAACCAATAAAATATATTACTCCAATGGATGAAAAAATTAAAAAAATAGAGTCACTAGAGGTAGATTATTTGTTTATTGTCCGATTCACCTCTGATTTTGCAGCACTCGAACCCCAGCAATTTGTTGATGAATATATTATTGGTCTCCATGTGGAGCATGTCGTTGCCGGATTTGATTACACATATGGCCGCCTTGGGAAGGGCACAATGGAAACTCTTCCTTTTCATTCGCGTGATGTCTTTGCTTCAACAACGATTGATAAATGGGAGTATGAGCAAGAGAAAGTTAGTTCCACAAAAATTCGCCACTTTCTTGGGGAAGGAAATGTGGAAGAGGCAGCCCGTTTGCTCGGAAGGCCTTATGAGGTAAAGGGCACAGTCATTCATGGAGACAAGCGTGGCCGCAAAATTGGATTTCCCACCGCAAATGTGGAAGTGGATGAAGATTATCTCATCCCTGAAACGGGCGTCTATGCAGTGAAATTAAAAGTGAAAAATGAATGGTATGAAGGAGTTTGCAATATCGGCTACCGTCCGACATTCAAGCATCCCGATGAGCACAGTCTGTCGGTAGAGGTTCATATTTTTGATTTTGACCACTCGATATATGGAGAAGAGGTTTCTGTTAAATGGTATGCCCGGCTGCGTGGGGAACAGAAATTTGATGGGATCGATGCCCTTGTGGCTCAAATTGACAAAGACAAGCAGGCGGCTGTTACGTATTTTGCAGCGGAAAGGTAAAGAGGTTGCATTTTTTCTTAAGATAAGCTATGATTAAAAATGCATTATTTGAACCTTTGCTCAGCATCGCGCCGCTCCAACGCATGCTTGGTAACAGGGGATTTTATAAAAACTAAGGAGGAATTACAATGGCTTTAACTCAAGAACGCAAGAACGAAATTATCAACCAATACAAAACTCATGAAAGTGACACTGGTTCTCCGGAAGTACAAATTGCTGTGCTTACAGAGCAAATCAATACACTTAACGAGCATTTACGCACTCATAAAAAAGACCATCATTCACGTCGCGGTTTGTTGAAAATGGTTGGACGTCGTCGTAACCTATTAACTTACCTTCGTAACAAAGATGTTCAACGTTACCGTGAATTAATTCAAAAGCTTGGCTTGCGTCGCTAAGCCGTTCAGAAAGCGGGATTTGTTCCCGCTTTTTTATTAGGAGAAAAACAGTTGGGATTTAATTCCAAAAGAAAATAAAAAGTGAATGAGTAACTTATATTTTTCAGCAGAGAATATATAAGATAGATAAATTCAATGATATAACTTTGCATGAATCATCCCGAGTGTTATGCTAATAGTTAGGATGATACGCAATCACAACATTTATTGGTACAGAGAGGGGTTCATTTATGGAGCAAGGGAAACAAACATTTTCCATAGAATGGGCAGGTCGTGAGCTAACTGTTGAAGTTGGCCAGGTCGCTAAACAAGCTAATGGAGCGGCGTTGATCCGCTATGGAGATACAGTCGTACTAAGTACAGCTACTGCTTCAAAGGAAGCAAAGCCTTTTGACTTCTTTCCGCTAACAGTTAATTATGAGGAACGCTTATATGCTGTTGGGAAAATCCCAGGCGGTTTCATTAAGAGAGAAGGCCGTCCAAGTGAAAAAGCAACACTGGCAAGCCGGCTGATTGACCGTCCAATCCGCCCATTATTCGCGGATGGTTTCCGCAATGAAGTACAAGTAATCAGCATAGTGATGAGTGTGGACCAAAACTGCTCCTCCGAAATGGCGGCTATGTTTGGTTCATCATTGTCATTAAGTATTTCTGACATTCCATTTGAAGGCCCGATTGCCGGTGTCATCGTTGGCCGTGTAAACGAAGAGTTTATTATTAATCCATCTGTTGAACAGCTTGAAAAGAGTGACTTGCACTTAACTGTAGCTGGAACAAAAGACGCGGTTAACATGGTAGAAGCAGGAGCAGATGAAGTACCTGAAGAGGTCATGCTTGAAGCCATCATGTTCGGCCATGAAGAAATTAAGCGTTTAATCGCTTTTCAGGAGGAAATTGTCAAGGCGGTAGGAAAAGAAAAAATCGAAATCGATTTGTACGAGCTTGATGCGGATCTTGAACAGCAGGTTCGTTCTATCTGTGAAAAGGAAATGGTCGAAGCGATTCAAGTGCAGGAAAAACATGCACGCGAAGATGCGATTAACGCCGTAAAAGCAACCGTTGTTGAGAAGTTTACAGCCGAAGAGGCAGAGGAAGAAACAATAAAGCAGATCGGACAAATCTTGGACAAGATCGTCAAAGAAGAAGTCCGCCGCCTTATTACAGTTGAAAAAGTAAGACCAGATGGCCGAAAAATCGATGAAATCCGTCCGCTATCTTCTATGGTCGGTTTACTGCCCCGTACACATGGTTCTGCTATGTTCACAAGAGGACAAACACAAGTACTAAGTATTTGTACTCTCGGTGCACTAGGCGATGTACAGATTTTAGATGGACTTGGCATCGAGGAGTCCAAGCGCTTCATGCACCATTATAATTTCCCTTCCTTCAGCGTAGGAGAAACTCGTCCATTACGAGCGCCAGGCCGTCGTGAAATCGGTCATGGAGCGTTAGGAGAACGGGCTTTAGAGCCGATCGTTCCAAGTGAAAAAGACTTCCCATACACGATTCGCCTCGTATCAGAAGTGTTGGAGTCAAATGGTTCTTCTTCTCAGGCGAGTATTTGTGCCAGCACGATGGCGATGATGGATGCCGGTGTTCCGATCAAGGCACCAGTAGCCGGTATTGCGATGGGCCTTGTAAAATCCGGCGAACATTACACTGTTCTATCGGATATCCAAGGAATGGAAGACCACCTTGGAGATATGGACTTTAAAGTGGCCGGTACAGAAAAAGGTGTTACAGCCTTACAAATGGATATTAAAATTGAAGGCTTGAGCCGTGAAATTTTAGAAGAAGCTCTTCAACAAGCGAAAAAAGGCCGTATGCATATTTTAGATCATATGATATCTGTCATTGCTGAACCGCGCAGCGAGCTGTCAGATTACGCACCGAAAATCTTAACGATGACTATTAATCCGGATAAAATCCGTGATGTAATCGGACCAAGCGGCAAGCAGATCAATAAGATCATTGAAGAAACAGGCGTTAAAATTGATATCGAGCAAGATGGCACAATCTTTATTTCTTCAGTGGATGCCCAGCAGAATAATGCTGCAAAGAAAATCATCGAAGATATTGTTCGTGAAGTCGAAGTAGGGCAGCTATACGATGGTACAGTCAAGCGCATCGAGAAATTTGGCGCATTTGTTGAGTTGTTCCCTGGTAAAGACGGGCTTGTTCACATTTCAGAGCTAGCTGAAGAGCGTGTTCGCAAAGTGGAAGATGTTGTGGCACTTGGTGATAAACTTCTCGTCAAAGTCATTGGTATTGACGATCAGGGCCGGGTAAATCTTTCGCGTAAGACTGTATTAAAAGAACAAAAAGAAGCGGCTGAAAAACAAGGCCAACAGTCATAATCAAAAACCAGAGGATGCTCCTCTGGTTTTTTCGCATGTTCTATAATCCCCCTATTTTTCATAATTTTAAAACAATGGGGGGAGGCATGGACAATGGGAAAAATAAAACATATGATTAGTGTATTAATCATTGGAATGATTATGTTCTTTTTCGTTGAAAGCAAATTGATCAGCGGTTATCTCGAGGAATTAAAGAACGAGGCGCAATTCGCCCATCAAAGCGGACCATCATTGCTTCAACAGATCCAACAAGAAGCGAAAGATCGCTATGTTTCACCTCAGAATGCCAAGATTGATCGAGTATGGAAAGCAATACCCGGTTATAATGGACTGAAAGTAAATGAAAAGAAGTCCTACCAATTGATGAAAAAAGATGGAAGGTTTCAAGAAAGCCGTTTAATATATAAACAAATACCACCTAAGGTCCATTTAAAGGACTTGCCCCCCGCTCCAATTTATCGTGGACATTCTGACAAGGCAATGGTAAGCTTGGCTATTAATGTAGCATGGGGGGAAGAATATTTACCGGAAATGTTAGAAGTGTTGAAAAAGCATTCAATTCATGCTACCTTTTTCTTCGAAGGGCAATGGGTAAAAAAACACCCTGATCTTGCTAAAATGATTATAGATGCTGGACATGAAGGAGGAAATCACTCTTACACTCATCCGGATATGGCACGCCTAAGCAAGGCGCGTGCCAGAGAAGAGATGGAAAAGACAAATAAAGTTATTGAATCAGCAACAGGAACCCGTCCGCTGCTGTTCGCTCCTCCAAGCGGCAGCTTTACTGACGCGACAGTAGAAACTGCTCATCAGCTCGGAATGAATACAACTTTGTGGACAGTAGACACGATTGATTGGAAGAAACCTACGCCCGAAGCTCTTATTAATAGGGTCATAAGCCGTGTACATCCAGGGGCGATCATTTTAATGCATCCGACTGAATCATCGTCCGCTTCTTTAGACACATTGGTTAGAAAGCTAAAGGCTAAACAATTAAAAGTGGACACTGTATCCAACTTGCTAAGCGAAACTAGAATTATTTCACATACATCATCATCTAGTCATTAACGAACTCGGCTTTTTTACAGCGGCTGAAATAGGAGGATTACATTGATAAAAAAGTTTACTTGTGACAATGGGGTTAGAATAGTAATGGAAGAAATACCGACTGTGCGGTCAGCAGCTATTGGTATCTGGATCGCGACAGGTTCAAGAGATGAAACACCTGAAAATAATGGTATTTCCCATTTCTTAGAACATATGTTTTTTAAAGGGACGGATACAAAATCAGCAAAAGAGATTGCCGAAAGCTTTGACAGCATCGGTGGACAGGTCAATGCGTTCACTTCGAAAGAGTATACTTGTTACTATGCTAAGGTGCTTGATAATCATGCGACTTATGCTGTGGATACGCTGGCTGATATGTTTTTTAATTCGGCTTTTGCTGAGGAAGAAATGAATAAAGAAAAAAGTGTAGTGTCAGAAGAAATTAAGATGTATGAAGATACACCAGATGACATTGTCCATGATTTACTGAGCAAGGCTTTTTATAAAAGTCATCCGCTTGGTTATCCGATACTTGGCACTGAGGAAACACTGGCTTCTTTTACAAGGGAAAAACTAAAACAATACATGCATGATATGTATACACCTGATCGCGTTGTTATTTCTATTGCAGGTAATGTCAGCGAAGAGCTAGTTCAGCATGCAGCGAAGCTTTTTGGCTCTTATCAAGGGGGACAACGTCCAGATCATGCGATATCGCCTGAAACATTTACGGAAAAAGTAGCCCGGAAAAAAGAAACTGAGCAGGCGCATCTTTGCCTCGGATTTGAAGGATTGCCGATTGGCCATAAAGATGTGTACAATTTAATTGTTTTGAATAATATTTTAGGAGGAAGCATGTCTTCCCGGCTCTTCCAGGAAGTACGCGAACAGCGTGGGCTTGCTTATTCGGTCTTCTCTTATCATTCTTCTTTTAGAGATAGCGGCCTTGTCACGATATATGGCGGCACTGGAGCAGAACAGCTAGACGAATTATTTGAAACAATCCAGCAAACGCTAGCTACGTTGAAAGCGGACGGAATCAGCGGTAAAGAGCTGCATAATAGCAAAGAGCAACTAAAAGGCAGTTTAATGCTCAGTCTAGAGAGCACCAATAGCCGCATGAGCCGCAATGGTAAGAATGAGCTATTGTTAAAGAAGCATCGTACGCTTGATGAAATCGTCAGTTTAATTGATGAAGTAACGATGGAGAAGGTGAATAATCTCGGTAATAAAATCTTCAACAATGATTATTCGGCGGCTTTGATTAGTCCAGACGGAAAGTTTCCAGGGGCCGTTACTATATAATTAGAAAATCTCTTGCATATAGCAAGAGATTTTTTTATTCATTTCACCGAAATTCTATTTTTTCATACAATGTAGAAGCGAGAAGAAAGGGATGGTGAAAACGATGCTGACAGGGCTCCAGGTGGCTGTGTTAGGCGGAGATGCCCGCCAGCTTGAAATCATCAGGAAATTAACAGAACTTGATGCAAAAGTGTATCTAGTTGGGTTTGACCAACTCGAACAAAGCTTTACGGGGGCGGTAAAGGAGAAGCTGGCGGAACTGCCTTTTAACGAGTTAGATGCCATTATTCTACCGGTAGCTGGCTTGCAACCAACAGGTGAAATTGAAGCAATCTTTTCATCTCATCATCTCCGTTTAACGAAAGGCATGCTTGAAAAAACGCCCGATCACTGCATTCTATTTACAGGCATTAGTCCTCCGGTACTGACGAAGCTTGCTGCACAAACAGGAAAAACACTCATTCGCCTATTCGACCGGGATGATGTATCGATTTATAATTCCATACCAACTGCGGAAGGTGCAGTAATGATGGCAATCCAGCAAACGGATTTTACCATACATGGCTCTTCTGTTGCTGTTCTTGGCATGGGCAGAGTAGGAATGAGCGTGGCTAGGACATTTGACAGCTTAGGGGCAAATGTAAAGCTTGGTGCAAGAAGGAGCGAACATTTAGCGCGAGCAATTGAAATGGGGCTGACACCGTTTTCCATTGACCAGCTCCCTAAAGAAGCAGAGTCGCTAGATATCATTATTAATACAATTCCCTCTTTAGTCATTACCGCACAATCCATCGCCAGGATGAAGCCTCATATGTTAATTATTGATTTAGCTTCCAAGCCAGGAGGAACAGACTTTCAATTTGCCAAAAAGCGAGGCATCAAAGCAATCCTTGCTTTAGGGTTGCCGGGAATTGTGGCCCCAAAAACCGCCGGACAGATTTTAGCGAGCGTGATTGCGGACTTGTTAGGAGACATAAATACTACGAAAGGAGATTAGAAGATGTCATTAAAAGGGAAGCGAATTGGATTCGGCATTACGGGCTCTCATTGTACGTATGAGGAAGTGTTTCCGCAAATTAAGAAGCTTGTCGAACTTGGAGCAGACGTAGTTCCAGTTGTAACAGCTACGGTAAAAGGAACAGGCACACGCTTTGGTGAAGTGGGAGAATGGGTAGAGAAGATTGAAAAAGTGACAGGGAAAAAAGTGATTGATTCCATCGTGGCAGCCGAGCCGCTCGGCCCAAAAATCCCACTCGATTGCATGGTGATTGCTCCAATTACCGGCAATTCACTTAGCAAATTTGCCAATGCCATGACAGATTCACCGGTATTGATGGCGGCTAAAGCAACATTGCGGAATTTGAAGCCTGTCGTTCTCGGAATTTCAACCAATGATGCCCTCGGTTTAAATGGAATGAACATTATGAGGCTTATGCCTGTAAAAAATGTGTATTTTGTTCCGTTTGGTCAGGATGACCCGATAAAAAAACCAAATTCTATGGTAGCGAGAATGGACAGTCTGACAGAGACAATCGAATCCGCTCTAGAAGGAAAGCAACTACAGCCGGTTATTATTGAACGGTTCCGCTACGGGAGTTAATTTCTCCCCTTTTTTCTCTTTTTTTAAGAACTCAGCATTTTATTGCTCTTTTCGAACTTTAATATGATAAAATAGTAGCTATTAAAAGTGCTATTCTATTTTTTTTACTATTTAATATTGTTTAAAAACTATTACATATGCACAAGTCTATTTGTTCATAGGGAATTTGAAAGGGGAAAAAGAAGGATGAATACAAAAGGATTTCATATTGCTCTTGTAGGCGCAACTGGAGCAGTTGGCCAACAAATGCTTCAAACATTAGAAGAAAGAGAATTTCCAATCCGTAAATTAACATTGCTTTCATCTGCACGCTCTGCAGGAAAAGCGATTCTTTATAAAGGGGAAGAAGTAATTGTACAAGAAGCAAAGCCCGAGAGCTTTGAAGGAGTCGACATTGCTTTGTTCAGTGCCGGGGGCAGCATTTCTAAACAGCTTGCTCCAGAAGCAGTGAAACGGGGAGCGATTGTTGTGGATAACACGAGCGCTTACCGCATGGACGAAGATGTTCCGCTCGTTGTGCCGGAAGTAAATAAAGAAGATTTAAGAAAACATAATGGAATCATTGCTAACCCGAACTGTTCAACGATTCAAATGGTGGCTGCTCTTGAACCCATCCGCCAATCGTACGGTTTAAAAAAGGTGATTGTATCGACTTACCAGGCTGTATCTGGAGCAGGAGCGAAAGCCATCAATGAAATGTATAGCCAAACACAAGATATTCTTGATGGCAAAGAAGTAACGCCAGAAATTTTGCCAGTAGGCAGTGATAAAAAGCATTATCAAATTGCTTTTAATGCCATTCCTCAAATTGACAAATTTCAGGAAAACGGCTTTACGTTTGAGGAAATGAAAATGATCAATGAAACAAAGAAAATTATGCACATGCCAGAGCTTAGTGTAGCAGCTACGTGTGTACGCCTTCCTGTAGAAACTGGGCACTCGGAGTCTGTTTACTTTGAAGTGGACACTAAGGGATTGTCAGCAGCTGATATTAAACATAAACTGCAGGATGCACCAGGGGTAGTTTTGCAAGATAATCCGGATGAACAAGTGTATCCAATGCCTGCGCATTGCATCGGAAAGAAAGAAGTATTTGTTGGACGGGTGCGCAAAGACCTGGATGAAGAAACAGGCTTCCATATGTGGGTTGTTTCTGATAACCTGCTCAAGGGAGCTGCCTGGAATTCTGTTCAAATTGCTGAAACATTGATTGAGATGGAGCTTGTAAAAGAAAAGTGATCGTAGGATGATCTCATCACGGAAATGCAGAGGTGTTTATAGTGAAAGTTATCGTACAGAAATTTGGCGGCACATCCGTCCGCAGTGAAGAATCACGCCGCCACGCTAAGCGGCATATTGAATCAGCGATCAAAGAAGGATATAAAGTTGTAGTGGTTGTTTCTGCGATGGGACGACAGGGAGATCCTTATGCAACAGATACACTCTTATCTCTAGTTAATGGAACAGAGATGAAACTGACAGCGAGAGAGCAGGATATGCTTTTGTCTTGCGGTGAAGTTATATCCAGCCTCGTCTTTACAAATATGTTATTAGAGAGCAACATAACTGCCTGTGCCATGACTGGGGCTCAGGCAGGATTTATAACAAATGATGACCATACGAATGCTAAAATCCTTGAAATGAGATGCGACAGGCTGCTAAAAGCCCTTCATTCGCATGATGTAGTCGTCGTAGCTGGTTTCCAGGGAGCTTCTAAAACGGGTGACATTACAACAATTGGACGCGGAGGAAGCGATACGTCGGCTGCTGCTCTCGGTGCTGCCCTACAGGCAGAATGGGTAGATATCTTTACAGATGTCGAAGGAATCATGACAGCCGATCCTCGTATTGCTACGAAGGCGCGGCCGCTTTCTGTTGTTACTTATACTGAAGTGTGCAACATGGCTTATCAGGGAGCGAAAGTCATTCATCCCCGTGCTGTGGAGATTGCTATGCAGGCCAAAGTGCCAATGCGTATCCGCTCTACTCAGTCTGACGGCGTTGGGACGCTTGTTACTTCGATTACGAAGCCGAATCAAGGGCCGGACGTTCGTGAGCGCCTCGTTACAGGAATTGCCCATGTGAGCAATGTAGCACAGATTAAAGTACAGGCGAAAAAAGATCAGTATAACTTGCAGGCGGAAGTATTTAAAGCCATGGCCAACGAAAAGATCAGTGTGGACTTCATCAATATTTCTCCAACAGGTGTAGTTTATACGGTTGCAGGAGAGATGGCTGATCGTGCTATTTCTGTTTTAAGAGAAATGGATTATGAGCCTGACGTGGAGAAAGACTGTGCAAAAGTATCAGTCGTCGGTGCTGGCATGACAGGCGTACCGGGTGTGACATCTAAAATTGTTACGGCCTTGTCGGAACAAGGAGTCGGTATTTTGCAATCCGCCGACAGTCATACAACTATATGGGTGCTCGTTAAAAACGAACAGCTCGTAACGGCGGTTAACGCGCTTCATGATGCTTTCCTTTTGCACGAGGATCAGTTTGAATATGAAAATAACTAAGCCGGCTGTTTGAAGGAGGAAAAGGAGTATGACTTCTTTCGGACGGGTGTCAACTGCTATGGTGACACCGTTTGACTCAAAAGAAAATGTTGATTTTGAAAGAACGACCCAACTGGTGAATTATTTAATAAATAATGGAACAGACTCACTTGTTATTGCTGGAACTACTGGAGAATCTCCAGTTCTGACGGCGGAAGAAAAGGTCGCTTTGTTCCGCCATACAGTTAAAGTAGCCAATGGACGAGTACCTGTTATAGCGGGTACTGGTAGCAATAATACGCGACAGTCTATTGAGTTGACAAAGAAAGCTGAAGAGGCGGGCGTGGACGCTATTATGCTTGTTGCCCCTTATTATAATAAACCGAATCAGGAAGGGCTCTATCAGCACTTTAAGACGGTTGCCGAAGCGACTTCTTTACCCGTGATGCTCTATAATATTCCTGGACGTTCGAGTGTGAATATCGAGCCTGAAACGATTATTAGATTGTCTAAATTGCCTAATATTGTGGCAGTGAAGGAGGCGAGCGGAAATCTAGACGCCGTCACTGAAATCATTGCTGGCACAGACGATGACTTTCAGGTGTATAGTGGCGATGATAGCCTGACACTTCCGATCCTTTCAATTGGAGGAGTTGGTATCGTTTCTGTCGCTTCACATGTTGCAGGTAATGAGATGCAACAAATGGTTTCAGCCTTTTTAGATGGCAATTACAAGGAAGCAGCAAAACTTCATCAACAGCTTTTGCCGCTGATTAAACAATTATTTGCTTCTCCAAGTCCAGTGCCTGTAAAAACGGCCTTGCAGTTAAAAGGCATGGATATGGGGTCTGTACGTTTGCCGCTCGTTCCACTTACAGAAGCTGAACGCACCGCTTTACAGAAATTAGTGTAAACGAAAAAAATTCCCGATAGGTTGAGGTCTCCTGGCTGATACAGCTGCAGAAAGCTTTTTCTGCCTCATTTCAGCAGGAGCCCGCTTGTCGGGATTTTTTTGTTAAAATCAGATAAAAGCTTTCCCAGAGACAGATAGTATTGGCTTTACTTTCCTTCATCCCTTATAATAAACATAATGTGATGGGACGGGTGTTCTTAAGTATAGGAGGAAATTTATAGTGAGTAAGAAAAAAAACGAAACGATTAAAGTGATTCCGCTTGGCGGAGTAGGTGAAATTGGAAAGAATATGACGGTAGTCGAAGTGGATGAAGAGATTTTTATAATTGACAGCGGGCTCATGTTCCCGGAAAATGAAATGCTCGGAATCGATATCGTCATCCCTGATATTTCTTATTTAATTGATAATAAAGAACGTATTAAAGGGATCTTTTTAACGCACGGACATGAAGACGCCATCGGCTCGTTAGGCTATGTGCTGCAAAAAATTAAAGCGCCTGTGTATGGAACGAAGCTGACAATTGCCTTGGCAAAAATGCGTTTACGTGAGGAGAACGTAAAGGAAGAAGTAAAGTATTATACGGTGCATTCAGATACGCGGCTCCGTTTTGATAGTGTGGAAGTAACATTTTTCCGCACAACTCATAGCATTCCGGATTCTGTTGGTGTAGCCATTCACACTTCCGAAGGAGCCATCGTGCATACGGGGGAATTTAAGTTTGATCAGGCCGCAAAAGGTCTTTATTCACCTGATATTGGAAAGATGGCTCAAATTGGCCAGAATGGGGTGTTTATGCTCTTATCTGATTCTACAGAGGCAGAGCGCCCGGGCCACACAACGTCTGAAGAAGTGATTGCTAGCCAGTTATCGGATGCTTTTCATATGGCAAAAGGACGTATTATTGTCGCTTCATATGCCTCCAATTTAATTCGTATCCAGCAAGTATTTGACGCTGCTTACGAGAATGACCGCAAAGTGGCCGTCAGCGGTAAAAGCTTGCAGCGTGTGAACGATGTGGCGATCAAGCTAGGCTATTTAAATGTTCAAGAAGATGTATTGGTTAGCCTGCAGGAAATTGCTGAATATCCGGAAAATGAAATTGTAATTTTAACAACGGGCGTGCAGGGAGAACCAATTGAAGCACTGCAAAAAATGGCAAAAGGAACGAACAAGCTCGTAAGAATTAAAGAGGGAGATACAGTTTTAATTACGGCTACGCCTTCTCCGGGATTAGAGCTGCTTATGGCAAAGACAGTGAATCTTCTTTATCGTTCCGGGGCAAATGTGGTAACAGGCAGCCGTAAAGTGCATGTTTCTGGTCACGGCTTCCAAGAAGATTTAAAGTTTATGCTCAATCTCATGAAACCACGTTATTTTATTCCTATTCAGGGTGAATACCGCATGTTGAAAGCCCATGCCAAGCTAGCTGCTCAAACAGGCGTACCCGTGGAGAACATTTATATCCCTGAAAAAGGGGATGTGATTGAATATAAAAACGATAAATTGCGCGTCAGCTCTAAAGTATCTGCAGGCAATGTCCTGATTGATGGAATCGGCGTAGGAGATGTAGGCAACATCGTCTTGCGAGACCGTAAGCTTTTGTCACAGGATGGAATTTTCATTGTCGTCATTACGCTAAGCAAAAAACAAAAACGGATTGTCTCCGGTCCAGAGATCATATCGCGTGGTTTTGTGTACGTACGAGAGTCCGAGAAACTGATGGAGCAATCGACGAAATTAATCACTGATATCGTAGAAAAAAATATGGCTGGCGAATCTTTTGATTGGTCAAGCATTAAGCAAGATATTAGAGATCAACTGAATTCATTCCTATTTGAAAAAACGAAACGCCGTCCAATGATCCTTCCCATCATCATGGAAGTCTAGAAAAGCGGAGGCGCTCGTTCAGCGGCGACAAGCATAAGACAAGCCAGCTGGAAGGTTGTTTTTTAATCTTCTGGCTGGATGGGCTTATGACCTCGAGCCGCTAGCGCCTGCAGCTGGACAATAGAAAAGCGGAAGGCGCTCGTTCAGCGGCGGAAAAGCCTTTTTTATTCCACCGATAAAAAGAAGATACTCTACGAATGATAAAATTAAAAATAAGCCTTCGGGCTTATTTTTTTGTTTATTGTTCTCTGGAGCTTTTGAATAATATCAGTCAGGATGAAGAGAATATTCATATACAAGTTAGGCGTTAGAATGCGTCGCCTTCGAAAGGAGAAATTGGATATGGATATAGAAAAGAAAACAATGGAAGAAACAGAGCCGGAAGAACAAAATGAGAAACCCCAATCTTCTTTAATGGAGAAAATTCAACAGCTCGGACAGACAAATGTCCCCCAGCTTTCAAGTGATTCTCCTGTACATTGCCTCACTATTATTGGCCAAATTGAAGGGCACTTGCAGCTCCCTCCGCAAAATAAAACAACAAAATATGAGCACGTCATTCCGCAAATTGTGGCCATTGAACAAAACCCCTCAATCAAGGGGCTGCTCATTGTTTTAAATACTGTGGGAGGAGATGTTGAAGCAGGGCTCGCTATTTCTGAGATGCTTGCTTCATTGTCAAAGCCAACTGTTTCCATTGTTCTTGGAGGAGGGCATTCTATTGGTGTACCGATTGCTGTTTCCTGTGATTATTCCTTTATTGCTTCCACGGCTACTATGACCATTCATCCAATCCGGCTGACTGGTCTCGTGATTGGTGTTCCACAGAGCTTTGAGTATTTGGATAAAATGCAGGAAAGAGTAGTCAATTTTGTTACAAAGCACTCAGCTATTTCAGAAGAAAAGTTTAAGGAACTAATGTTGGCAAAGGGGAACTTAACAAGGGATATAGGTACAAATGTAGTTGGCAAGGACGCTGTCCAGTACGGCTTAATTAAAGAAGTAGGCGGAATCGGGGAAGCGATGAGGAAGCTAAATGAATTGATTGCTGCTAAAGAGCAAGGCGGGGCGATGATCCAATGATTTTATATACAGTCATGCCGTATGAGCATATTTACCCCGAAGATACTCAAGGGAATAATCTGGAATTTATTTCGTGGAACGGTATTCCACTTTTTGCAGAGCGTGAGGAAAATCGCTATAAAGTTGTCCGTATTCTCAGTACCGATCCGTCCCACTATTTAAACCAGCAAGTAACACCCGGCCAATTCATTTCCCTTTAAACATCGTTAGATAGATACGAACAAATATGCTATAATATAGAAAGCAGCCCCATCGGCTGCTTTCTTGCTTTTTGTTTTAATCCAATGATTAGGTGGGAGCTATGGCAAATAAAAAGAAGAAAAAATCGTCCAAGCGGACAAAAAAATCAATGCAAATCAAAGAAGCGATTAAGCTGGAGTTAATTGGAATCATCACCATTGCCTTGAGCCTCATCGGCATCATAAGACTCGGCGCAGTAGGCAATGCTTTCGTTTATTTTTTTCGATTTTTCCTCGGCGAATGGTATATGATTGGCTTCATCGCTGCGATCCTTTATGGAATTTACATAATGGCAAAACGTAAGAGGCCTCTTCTGTTTCGCAGGAAACAGGTGGGACTGTATGTTATTTTGATGAGCGTATTACTTTTAAGTCATGTAAAGCTGTTTGAGCTGCTTGGAAACGGTCGGTCGTTTAATGAGCCGAGCGTCTTAATTAACACATGGGATCTTTACTGGCTGGAGGTAAAAGAAGGAACGGCCAGCAGCCACGACCTGGGAGGCGGGATGATCGGTGCCACGCTATTTGCTGTTTCCTACTTTTTATTTGATACGCTTGGCACAAAAATTTTGAGTTTCGTTCTTATCATGATTGGTTTGATTTTAATTACCGGCCGATCGTTTGGAGAAATTTTTAACAAACTATTTGCAGCCGGACAGAAAAACTTTAAAAAGCAGTGGGCTGTATTTCTCCAAGATATGAAAGAGTGGAAGGATGAGAGAAAGACAAGACGGGCTGATCGGGTGGAAGAGGATGAAAAAATACCTGAAAGAGCATCTGAAAGAACAGTAGAGCCACATTCCCCATTGACTAATAATGAAGACAATTATTCGGCTCCGGAGCCGATTATTTCAAGTTTTACCGAGCGTGCTTATCAGGAGGAAGCGGAGCCCGTTCTAGAACGGGGAAAAGAAGAAAAGGCAAGGCCAGCCCAGGCCGCTGAAAAAGAAGAGGATGATCGAGCACCTTCTATGACTTTTACAGAGGTAGAAAACAAAGATTATCAGCTTCCTTCGATTAACCTGTTAACAAGGCCCCAGCAAACGGACCAAAGCAGAGAATACAAACAAATCCATGCAAATGCAGCGAAGTTAGAAAGAACATTCCAAAGCTTCGGTGTGAAAGCGAAAGTCACCCAGGTTCACCTAGGGCCTGCTGTGACTAAGTATGAAGTGCATCCTGATGTGGGGGTAAAAGTCAGCAAGATTGTTAGTTTAAGTGATGACCTCGCCCTGGCGTTAGCCGCAAAGGATATCCGGATGGAAGCGCCAATCCCCGGAAAATCGGCTATTGGAATCGAAGTGCCTAATTCGGAGGTAGCTATGGTCTCGCTTCGGGAAGTATTAGAAGCAAGTGCTAATGAAAAACCAGGATCCAAGCTAATGATTGCTTTTGGACGCGACATTACCGGAGAGGCAGTATCGGCTGAATTAAACAAAATGCCCCATTTACTCGTAGCTGGAGCTACAGGAAGTGGGAAGAGTGTTTGTATAAATGGGATTATTACTAGCATCTTAATGCGGGCAAAACCGCATGAGGTCAAGCTCATGATGATTGATCCGAAAATGGTGGAATTAAATGTTTACAATGGCATTCCTCACCTGCTGGCGCCGGTTGTAACAGATGCAAAAAAAGCTTCCCAAGCACTGAAGAAAGTCGTAGGAGAAATGGAGCGTAGATATGATCTGTTCTCTCACAGCGGAACGAGAAACATTGAAGGGTATAACACCCATGTGAAACGCCATAACGAAGAGACAGGAGAAAAGCAGCCGCTTCTTCCTTATATTGTTGTTATCGTTGATGAGCTGGCTGACTTGATGATGGTCGCCTCGGGCGATGTAGAAGATTCTATTACAAGGCTTGCCCAAATGGCACGAGCAGCAGGCATTCATTTAATCATTGCCACTCAGCGACCTTCTGTCGACGTCATTACTGGTGTGATCAAAGCAAACATTCCGTCAAGAATTGCTTTTGCCGTATCTTCAATGACAGACTCGAGAACCATCCTGGATATGGGAGGAGCGGAAAAACTTTTAGGCCGTGGGGATATGCTTTTCTTTCCTTCAGGCGCCTCCAAGCCGATCCGCGTTCAGGGAGCGTTTTTATCTGATGAAGAAGTAGAAGAAGTTGTTGATTATGTGATTTCTCAACAAAAAGCGCAATATCAAGAAGACATGATCCCTGACGATACACCGGAAACGACGAGTGAGGTGGAGGATGAGCTATATGAAGAGGCAGTTCAGCTGGTAGCAGATATGCAAACTGCTTCTGTCTCTATGCTGCAAAGAAGATTTCGTATTGGCTATAGCCGTGCAGCACGGTTGATCGATGAGATGGAAATGCGAGGAGTTGTTGGCCCATATGAAGGCAGCAAACCACGAACAGTTTTAATTTCTAAACAGGCAGAGGAGCATATGCAATAATGACAAAGCCGCCGAGTTTCCTATCCGGCGGCTTTTATGATGAATGTCCTTTTCGCGTCGAGCTAATAATTATAAAGTTAAATATAGGCTTAATCAAGGGGTTTTTCATAATTATGCGAGGGAATTGTATACATAAAAAACAAATAACATGAATCATTGATTTTATCTTTTCAATCTGGACAAAAAGTGCTATCTTAAACTTAAATTAGTAGAAATGTTATACATCAGAGGTCTGACGTTGTAAGAAAGTGGGTGGTTACATGACAATAAAGTCGGATAGCCGGCATTTATACCTTCAAGTAATTGATCGTTTGAAAAGAGATATTGAAGCAGGGGTTTATAAGGAGAGAGAAAAGCTTCCTTCCGAGTTCGAACTAGCCAAGCAGCTAGGGGTGAGTCGTGCTACCCTAAGAGAGGCCCTGCGTATTCTTGAAGAGGAAAATGTCATTATCCGCAGGCATGGAGTCGGAACATTTGTAAACGCAAAACCGCTGTTTACCTCAGGCATTGAGCAGCTGAAGAGTGTAACGGACATGATCATTCAAGCAAATATGGAGCCGGGAACGATCTTTTTAAATTCGGGTATACAAAACCCGACTGAAGAAGATATGCGGCGGTTTGACTGCGGACCGGACGAAGAAATATTTGTAATCGAACGGGTGCGCACAGCTAACGGGGAACCGGTTGTCTATTGTTTGGATAAGATTCCGGTTAACTATTATCCGGAGAGTTATAACTATGGCGATGAATCACTTTTTTCACTGCTTGATCGGACAAGCAGTCGGAAGATCTCCCACGCGGTCGCCCAAATTGAACCGTTTGGCTATCATGAGAAAGTGTCACCCATTCTTCAATGCGATCCTGAAACTGCTCTGCTCATCTTAAAACAATTGCATTTTGATGAAACAGATCAGCCGATTCTTTACTCCGTGAACTACTTCAAAGCGGATAAATTCAGTTTCCACGTCTTGAGAAAGCGGTTCTAGCTTTTATGGAAACATTTCTACTAACTTTAAATTTTAGGAGGTTATCTTGATGACAAAACGCAAGTTTGGTCTTGCCATGTCCCTTGTTCTTGCAGCCGGTACGATCCTTGGTGCATGCGGTGGCGGCAATGATGATGGAGAGAAAAGCCAAAAGGGCAACAACAAGAAAGATGATCAGTTTACGGTAGCTATGGTTACCGATGTAGGTGGAGTGGATGATAAATCCTTTAACCAGTCTGCCTGGGAAGGATTACAGGAGTTTGGCAAGGATAACAACCTGGAAAAAGGAACAAGCGGCTATGACTATATCCAATCAAAGTCAGATGCTGACTACAAAACGAACTTAAATACAGCAGTTCGTAATAAATTTGATCTGGTTTATGGAATTGGTTATAAACTTAAGCCAGCTATTGAAGAAGTAGCAAAACAGCGTAAAGACAGCCACTTTGCTATCGTTGACGATGTGATCGAAGGCCAAGATAACGTAGCAAGCATTACATTTAAAGAGCATGAAGGTTCTTTCCTTGTCGGTGTAGCAGCTGGATTGACTACTAAATCCAATAAAATTGGCTTCATCGGTGGAACTGACAGTGACTTAATTAACAAATTTGCAGCTGGCTTCCAGGCTGGTGTGAAAGCGGTTAATCCTAAAGCAACTGTGAAAATTGAGTATGCTGGTGCGTTTGATAAAGCAGACAAAGGACAGCAAATGGCTTCTGCTATGTATGGATCAGGCATCGATATTATTTACCATGCAGCTGGTGCGACAGGTAATGGAGTATTTACAGAAGCGAAAAACGAAAAGCAGAAAAACCCTGATAAAGATGTTTGGGTAATCGGTGTTGACCGTGACCAAGCTGAAGAAGGAAAAGTGACAGTCAATGGAAAAGAAGAAAATATCACATTAACTTCTATGGTTAAGCGTGTAGATATCGCTGTAAAAGATCTAGCTACAAAAGCAAAAGAAGGAAAGTTCCCAGGTGGGGAATTACTTGAATACGGTCTTGAAGACAACGCTGTAAGCATTGCTCCAACTCAAGATAATTTAAGTGAGGACGTAAAGAAAGCCGTTCAAGAATGGACAGAAAAAGTTAAAAACGGTGAAGTGAAGGTTCCTTTAAAGCCTGAAGGAAAATAATCTAGCCACTCTGCAATAACGTAGTACTCCCGGGGTAAATCAGAGAATTAAGAAGATTTGCCCCGGCTTAAAAATGGTAACAAGAATGCAGCACGTCTGTATGTTTGTTAGGATTTTTAAGCTGGCGCTTTTGCTTGTCTGCAAAATGCCGGGAAGCTCTGTGTTCTGCAAAAATCCTAGTGATAGAAGGTCAGACATCCTACTTGCAATCATTAATTCGTTTATCTACACGATAGCCTGTGCGGCAAGAAAAGACCTTAGATGAGGAGTGAGTCAGGTGGAATATGTTATTGAAATGCTCGGCATTCGCAAAGAGTTCAATGGATTTGTTGCCAATGATGATATAACGCTTCAATTGCGCAAGGGAGAAATTCATGCGTTGCTTGGGGAGAATGGTGCAGGCAAGTCCACGTTGATGAATGTTTTATTTGGGTTATATCAGCCTGAAAAAGGTGAAATCAAAGTTCATGGCGAAACAGTTCACATTTCCAATCCCAACGTGGCAAATGAACTGGGTATCGGCATGGTCCATCAGCACTTTATGCTCGTTGATACATTTACAGTCACCGAAAATATTATTCTCGGAAAAGAGCCTAAGTCAGGTGGGAAAATTGACATCAAGCAAGCGGAGCAAAAAGTTAGAGAAATTTCTGAACAATATGGACTGGCTGTAGATCCAACAGCGAAAGTGTCAGACATTTCCGTTGGAATGCAGCAACGTGTCGAAATTTTAAAAACTCTTTACAGGGGTGCAGAAATACTAATTTTTGATGAACCGACGGCTGTATTAACTCCGCAGGAAATTAAAGAGCTCATCCAAATCATGAAAACCCTTATTAAAGAGGGCAAGTCTATTATTCTGATTACACATAAATTGAAAGAAATCATGGAAGTGTGTGATCGTGTAACGGTTATCCGTAAAGGAAAAGGGATCGGTACAGTGAATGTATCGGAAACGGACCCTAACCATCTAGCCAGCTTAATGGTCGGAAGGGAAGTTACATTCAAAACGGATAAACAGGAAGCGCAACCGAAGGACAGTGTGTTGGAAATCAAAAGTTTATTCGTCAAGGATACAAGAGGCATTCCGGCAGTAAGAGGATTAAATTTAACTGTCCATGCTGGAGAGATTGTCGGTATTTGCGGGGTAGACGGCAATGGACAGAGCGAGCTGATCGAGGCCATTACCGGGCTTCAAAAAGCCGAAAGCGGTTCAATTCTTGTCAGCGGTCGGGAAATTACGAATCTCAAGCCGCGGAAAATAACAGAGCAAGGGGTAGCGCATATTCCTCAAGATCGCCATAAACATGGACTTGTACTTGATTTTCCGATAGGGGAGAACATGGTTTTACAAACGTATTATCAGCAACCTTATTCTAAAGCAGGCGTTTTAAATTATAAAGAGATCTATAAAAAGGCCGGCCGATTGATCAAGGAATATGATGTGCGGACGCCATCGGAATATACACCGGCTCGCGCATTGTCAGGCGGAAACCAGCAAAAAGCGATTATTGGCCGGGAAGTAGACCGTGATCCCGATCTTCTTATTGCCGCTCAACCAACCCGTGGACTGGATGTTGGTGCGATTGAATTTATTCATAAGCGACTCATCGAGCAACGGGACAAAGGAAAAGCGGTATTGCTAATCTCCTTTGAATTAGATGAAATCCTTAACATTAGCGACAGGATCGCTGTTATTTATGAAGGAGAGATTGTGGCTATTGTTAATCCAAAAGAAACAACCGAGCAAGAGCTTGGATTGTTGATGGCTGGCTCCAAACGAAAGGAAGCAGGTGAGATGAATGTCTAAACGGTTTTCTAATATGGCAGTCCCTGTTGTATCTGTATTGTTAGGATTAATTACAGGAGCCATTATTATGTTAATCAGCGGCTACAATCCGATCAGCGGTTATGTTGCACTTTGGAATGGCGCATTTGGGGATACCTTCTATCTCGGTGAAACGCTTCGGCAAATGACTCCGTATATATTTGCCGGTCTAGCTGTGGCATTTGCATTTCGGACAGGCCTGTTCAATATTGGTGTGGAAGGCCAGCTGTTAGTTGGCTGGTTGGCTTCAGTTTGGGTTGGGGTAGCTTTCGATTTGCCGAAAGCCATTCACTTACCGCTCTCTCTTTTGGCAGCGGCAGCGGCCGGTGCACTTTGGGGACTGATTCCAGGGTTGTTAAAAGCTCGTCTCCATGTCCATGAAGTTATTGTGACAATTATGATGAATTATATTGCTTTGCACGTGACAAATCATTTAATAAGAAATGTTATTAGTGATCAGTCTGATGCAACGGAAGCAGTGAAAGAAACAGCTAGTTTAAAATCTCCGTTCTTCGAATCGATCACAGATTTTTCTTCCCTTCATAACGGAATTTATCTTGGAATTATTGCCGCTATTATTATGTGGTTTGTTCTTGAAAAAACAACGCTCGGATACGAGCTTCGTTCAGTTGGTTTTAGTCAGCATGCTTCCCAGTATGCCGGTATGAATGTCAGTCGCAATATTGTTCTTTCAATGGTCATTTCAGGTGCGTTTGCTGGTCTTGGAGGAGCGATGGAAGGGCTAGGGACGTTTGGAAATGCCTTCTTGCACTCTGGATTTTCCGGCATAGGCTTCGATGGAATCGCTGTAGCACTTCTTGGTGGAAATGCAGCTATTGGTGTTGTGCTCGCTTCTTTACTATTCGGTGCTTTAAAAGTTGGAGCATTAAATATGCCAATTGAATCAGGTGTGCCGAACGAGCTTGTTGAAATCGTTATTGCTTTAATTATTTTCTTTGTTGCTTCCAGCTATATGATAAAATGGCTTCTCAGCCGATTCAAAAAGGAGGAGAAATAAGTGGATACATTAACGATTTTATCCATTATTATTTCATCGTCTCTTTTCGCAGCCGCCCCGCTTATTTTCACTGCATTAGGCGGTGTTTTCTCCGAGCGTTCCGGTGTCGTTAACATCGGTCTTGAAGGGCTGATGATTATTGGGGCGTTTACAGCTATTGTATTTAATCTAACATTCGCTTCAACCTTTGGAGCGGCTACCCCGTGGGTGGCTCTGATTGCAGCGATGATCGTCGGCGGATTGCTATCGCTTCTTCATGCGCTAGCTTCGATCACTTTCCGTGCCGATCAAGTTGTCAGTGGAGTGGCAATTAACTTTCTAGCTCTCGGTGTATCATTGTTTTTAGTGAAAATGCTTTACGATAAAGGTCAGACAGATATTATTAAATTCAACTTTAAAAAAGTGGATATCCCAGTTTTAAGTGATATTCCGGTGATTGGTCGGTTAATCTTTTCAAATATCTCTTACCCGGCTATTGTAGCGATTGCCCTGGCTTTCGTTTCTTGGTATGTGCTATTTAAAACTCCATTTGGTTTGCGTTTGCGAGCGGTAGGAGAGCATCCGATGGCAGCAGATACAATGGGTGTAAATGTAACGAAAATGCGCTACATTGCTGTTTTCATTTCTGGTTTGCTCGGTGGTTTGGGCGGAGGCGTGTATGCCCAGTCTATTTCACTCGACTTTAGCCATGCGACAATTACAGGCCAAGGCTTCATGGCTCTGGCAGCAATGATTTTTGGAAAATGGCATCCGCTCGGAGCGATGGGGGCAGCGATCTTCTTTGGGTTCGCTCAAAGCTTAAGTATCGTCGGATCAAGTATTCCATTTTTAGAGGATATTCCGGCAGTCTACTTATTAATCGCCCCTTACGTGCTGACAATTCTAGCCCTTGCTGGATTTATTGGTCGGGCCGATGCACCAAAAGCGTCCGGAACCCCATACATCAAAGGCAGCAGGTAACAAACAAGAAAAGCGAAAGGCGCTTGATTAGCGCGATAAGGGGTTGGAGGAATTTCTGTGGGAGACGTTCTGTGGCTCCTGCAGAAAGGCCGAAACCGCCCTACGCGCTAGCGCCTGCAGCCGGACAAAGAAAAGCGAAAGGCGCTTGATTGGCGCGCTAGCGGATTGGAGCTCCCGACAAGAAGTCGATTTTCAGACTTCGATAGAGAGAGCGAAATCAGCGTACGCGCTAGCGCCTGCAGCTGAACAAAAGAAAAGCGAAAGTACCACAATGTATCAATAAGCAAATCCCCTCTCTATCAAGAAGTGTTTCTTGATAGAGAGGGGATTTTTCTTTAAACACAGGAAGGAAGAATACTGACGTTTATTTTACAGATGTAAAATAGGAAGGCTTGTGAACTATAAGGTAAAAGAGTCGGATAGATATTTCTTGTCAGCCGCACAATCGTTTGTGTAAAAACTGAATCTACATTAGCCAGATTTTGAAGAATTTTACTCGGATGGTACGTTTCAATTTTCAATTAGGCGCCTCTCATGTATAGTGAAATTAAGTTTTTCATAAATATGGGCATGAATTATAGGATAAACGGATAAAAATATAGACATAGCTGCTGGAAAAGGAGGGTATTTTAGTGACATTAGTCAATGAAAATATTATAAAAAAAGAAGGGTACACATTACACATCGTAAAGACTGATAAATATAAGACAAATACGATTGTCTTTAGGATGAAAGCTCCGCTTGAAAAAGAAACTGTAACGAAGAGGGCTTTGCTTCCTTATGTTCTTCAAAGCAATTCGGAAAAGTACCCAACATCCACACATCTGCGTTCATATCTTGACGATTTATATGGTGCTGGTTTTTATGTAGATGTAGCAAAAAAAGGAGACTTTCATGTGATGAGCTTTTCATTGGAAGTAGCGAATGAGAAGTTTCTAAAAGCAGGAGAGCCGCTGCTCGAAAAAGCGTTGCAATTTATGCATGAAATCTTGCAGAGACCGAAAGTGAGCAATGGAGCGTTAGATAAAGATACGGTACAAGATGAAAAGCGTAATCTAAAACAAAGAATTCAGTCCATCTATGATGATAAAATGCGTTTTGCAAGCGCTCGTCTCCTCGAAGAGATGTACAAAGGAGATCCTTATGCTCTTCAGGCAAACGGCCTGTATGAAGCAGTAGATGAAATAAATGAAACCGATTTATATAAGTATTATGAACAAGCATTTTCGGAAGATGAAATGGATATGTATATCGTTGGAGATGTGGAAGCTGATCAAGTGGAAAAAATAGCTGGCCGCTTATTTCAGTTCAACAACAGAAATCCCCGATCTCCCCAATCAGCGAAACAAGCAGCCTCACCTTCTGAGCCCAAAGAAGTTGTAGAAAAGCAGGAAATCAATCAAGGAAAACTTCATATTGGCTATCGCACTCATATTACTTTTGGTGACGATGACTACTTTGCTTTGCAGATGTTTAACGGGATTTTTGGTGGATTTTCTCACTCCAAATTGTTTATGAATGTGAGGGAAAAAGAAAGCCTAGCCTACTACGCAGCGAGCCGCTTGGAAAGCCATAAAGGCTTCTTGATGGTTCTTTCAGGAATTGACAGCAAAAATTACAGCAAAGCTGTAAAGATCATTGCTGAGCAGCTTCAAGCGATGAAAAAGGGAGAAGTTTCTGAAAGAGAGCTGGAGCAAACAAAAGCCGTCATCCGCAACCAGATACTTGAGACGCTTGATACAGCGAGAGGTACTATTGAAATGCTCTATCATAATGTTATAGGCAAAACGGCAGTCACGATTGATAATTGGCTGGAGGCAGCAGAGCGAATGACAATAGAGGAAGTTGTAGCGGTTGCCAATAAAGTGGAAATAGATACGGTGTACTTTCTGTCGGGAACGGAGGAAGAATAATGGAGAAAATTCTGTTTGATCAGCTGCAGGAAGAATTGTATTTTGAGAAAATGGATAATGGATTAGATGTGTATGTACTTCCGAAAAAAGGCTTTAATAAAACATACGCTACCTTTACGACAAAGTATGGGTCCATTGACAATCAGTTTATCCCACAGGGAGGGAGCGAGTATGTCCGGGTACCAGATGGGATTGCTCACTTTTTGGAGCATAAAATGTTTGAGAAAGCAGATGGCGACGTGTTTCAATATTTTAGCCGTCAAGGCGCCTCAGCGAATGCTTTTACTTCTTTTACGAGAACAGCCTACCTGTTTTCCAGCACAGACAAAGTAATGGACAATCTAGAGACACTTATAAACTTTGTCCAAGATCCGTATTTCACTGAACAGACAGTGGAAAAGGAAAAGGGCATTATTGGTCAGGAAATACGTATGTATGATGATAATCCAGACTGGCAGGCTTATTTTGGCCTTATTGAGAATATGTACCACAACCATCCAGTAAAGATTGATATTGCTGGTACGGTAGAATCCATCGCAGAAATTACAAAAGATCACTTATACGAGTGTTATCGCACGTTTTATCACCCGAGCAACATGCTTTTGTTTATAGTTGGCTCGGTTGATCCCGAGAAAACCATTGGGTTCGTTCGCGAAAATCAAGCAAAAAAAGAGTATCAAAAGCAAGAGGAAATCAAACGTTTGATAGAGCAGGAGCCAGAAGAGGTTAACGAGAAAAAACGAGTTCTTAAAATGAATGTTCAATTACCGAAGTGTCAAGTTGGTATCAAAGCAATCGATACTGAATTGCAGGGAAAAGAATTACAAAAGCGGGAACTGACGATGAATATATTGCTTGATATACTTTTTGGAAAAAGTTCCCCGCTCTATTATCAGCTTTATCGAGAAGGGCTAATTGATGAAACATTTTATTACGACTTTACCCAGGAGAAGGGCTTTGGTTTTGCGATGGTCGGTGGAGATACAACCAAGCCGGAGGAGCTGGGAGAACGCATTCGTACTATTTTGCTTGAAGCGAAAGAAGGAAAGCATCTAACAGAAGAGGCCGTACAGCGGTCTATTCGAAAAAAGATCGGTTCTTTTTTACGATCGGTTAATTCACCAGAATATATTGCCAATCAATTTATTCGTTATGCCTTCAATGAAATGGATTTATTTGAAGTAGTGCCACTCTTGGAAGCAATTACGCTGGAAGATGTAAAGAACACTGCCGAACGAATGGTGGCAGAAAACCGCCTGACCGCTTTTTATATCTTGCCTAAACAGGCATAAATAGGTAGCAGGGCAGCTGGATTCTCTTTTTTCATGACATCATGGGGAAAGGGAGTCCAGCTGCTTCCTTGTGTAGAGAGAATGGGGGAGTAAACAGTGAAGAAGTATGCGCTTGTTACAGGAGCGAGCGGAGGAATAGGAGAAGAAATTTCCAGGAAGCTAGCAAAAGAAGGATGGAACTTGTATTTGCAATACTATAAAGGAAAAGAAAAAATAAAGTCGTTACAAAAAGAGCTGGAAAACATGGGAGCAGAGGTGATCCCGATCCAGGCAGATTTAACTTCTGCTGCAGGTGCTCACTTTCTGTCGAGCCAGTTATTTGCCCTGGAGGCTGCCGTATTTGCAGGAGGAACGGCTCACTACAGCTTATTTCAAGAGATTGAAGAAGAGGAAATGGATAAGCTTTGGCAGCTTCACGTCAAAAGTCCTATGATCATTGTGCAAAAGTTAATTCCAAAGCTTCGCAAAGCAATTTCACCCTCAGTTGTTTTAGTTTCTTCGGTGTGGGGACAGACAGGGGCCGCTTGTGAGGTAGCTTATTCGACGGTAAAAGGCGCCCAAATTGCATTTGTGAAGGCATTAGCAAAAGAGTTAGCTCCTTCCAATATTCGTGTGAACGCGATTGCTCCGGGAGCGGTTAATACACCTATGATGGAAAAATTTACAATGGAAGAAAAAGCAGAAATAGCAGCTGATATTCCAATGGGGCGTCTTGGTGCTGCAGCCGAAGTAGCTGAAGCGGTTTACTTCGTCTGTTCACCTGCAGCTTCTTACATAACAGGTCAAGTGCTTGCTGTAAATGGCGGCTGGTACACATGATTCATATGCATAATTTTTCTCTCGGGGAACAAACTAATGTTGCAACTCAATAAAGGAGGGACAACGACATGTCAGTACTCGAAAATTGGCACGAATGGAAAAACTTCTTGGGAGACAAATTAAATCAAGCCACAAACTCAGGAATGAACAATGATGTAATCAATAATATGGCTTATCAAGTTGGTGATTATCTTGCCAACAAAGTCGACCCGAAAAACGAGCAGGAAAGAGTATTATCTGATTTGTGGTCCGTTGCTTCAGAAGAAGAACAAAGAGCAATTGCAAGCATGATGGTAAAATTAGTTCAAAATAATGGTAGTCGCTAAGAGAGGGAGCTTTTCCCTCTCTTTTTTCTTTCATTACAGAGATAAATCATATATGATAGTACCTAGACATTATCATTAATGGGCTTTTTGATGAAGCCGCTAGGAGCGTTATCTATGTCCAAAAAAGAATGGTATTTAGAATATAAAATTGTTAAAAACCGTCCAGGGCTGTTAGGAGATGTTGCTTCGCTACTCGGTATGCTTTCCATTAATATTGTAACAATTAATGGCGTGGATGAGGCGAGCCGCGGCCTTTTAATGTTGGCAGAAAGCGAAGACCAAATCAGAAGGCTTGAATCCATTTTAATGACGATGGACACGATTCAAATTATTAAATTAAGGGAACCTAAACTAAGAGACCGAATGGCTGTCCGGCATGGCCGCTATATCCAAAGAGATGCGGACGACAAAAAAACATTCCGTTTCGTTCGGGATGAACTTGGACTTCTCGTTGATTTTATGGCAGAATTGTATAAAATGGAAGGGCACAAATTAATTGGCATTCGTGGCATGCCAAGAGTTGGAAAAACAGAATCCATTGTAGCGGCAAGTGTTTGTGCCAATAAGAGATGGTTATTCGTTTCGTCGACAATGATTAAGCAAACTGTTCGTGATCAGTTAATTCGGGACGAATACAATCCAAATCACCTTTTTATTATGGATGGGGTTGTATCGATAAAGAGAGCCAATGAAAGACATTGGCAGCTCGTTCGGGAAATTATGAGACTGCCTGCCGTTAAAGTAGTGGAACATCCAGATATTTTTGTACAAAATAGCGAGTACAGTTTAGAGGACTTTGATTATATTATTGAACTTCGCAATCATCCTGATGAAGAAATTACATACGAGCCGGTGGAGAAGAACAACTTATTCCAGGATATGGACTTTGGTGGTTTTAACTTTTAATTATGGAAGGTGTTATGGGTGACAGAATTAGGAAACCGCTTAAGAGAAGCACGGGAGGCGAAAGGGCTATCCTTAGCAGATGTGCAGGAAATGACAAAGATTCAGAAAAGATATTTAAAGGGCATAGAAGAGGGGAATTATGAGCTGATGCCCGGCAAATTTTATGTACGGGCGTTTATCAAGCAATATGCTGAAGCGGTTGGGCTTGACCATGAGCAATTGTTTGAAGAATATAAAAATGAAATTCCCTCTTCCTATGAAGATGAAATTCCTCAAAGAGCGACAAAAGTAGAGAAAGTACGGACGACGGCGCCAGCTGAACCGTCCAAGCTTCTTGAATATTTACCGAGGATTTTAGTGACGGCTTTTGTTGTCGGAGCACTTTTTCTAGTTTGGTTTCTTATCCCTAAGAGTGATTCTAATGACAAAGCGGTGAAGGAAGAAACCGTTGTTGAACAGCCGAAAGACCAGACGGATGATAAGAAAGAAGCCAAGGAGCCAAAAAAAGAAACGAACAAAGAGCCTAAAAAAGAAGAGAAAGTCGAAGAGCCTGCTAAGCCTGCACAAACCTTAACTGCAGCAGGGGCGAGCGGCAGAAAAGCCACATACGTTCTTCAAAATGCAGAGAAATTCGAGGTAACTATTCTATCTAAAGGGGAGACATGGATAGGAGTAACTGATGGAAGCGGAAAAAGCTATTATAATAATATGTTGGCAAAAGGACAGTCGCAAACATTTAATTTAACAGGACAGACAGAAGCGAAAATTGTCGTTGGCTTTGCACCGGATACGGAAATTAAAGTAAACGGCGAAACGCTGGCGTATCAGCTTCCGGCTGCCAAACAGGTAAGACAAGACATTATTATTCAGGCGAAACCTGCCGGACAATAATTTGGCAGTTTTTTGGATAGCTTCTTTGTAAGTTGTCTGTCGATAGAATAGTTGGAGGGTCGACTGTGAATTTACCGAATAAAATTACTGTTTCAAGGATTTTAATGATCCCGCTCTTTTTGGTGATCATGTTAGTTGAGTTTAATTGGGGGGACCTTACAGTATTTGGTACCACCATGCCGGCTGCCCACTTTTGGGGAGCCATGCTATTTATTTTAGCCTCAACGACTGACTGGGTTGATGGCTATTATGCGAGAAAATTAAACCAGGTCACAAACTTGGGGAAATTTTTAGATCCGCTCGCTGATAAGTTACTTGTATCAGCAGCCTTAATCGTGCTTGTTGATTTTAATTTAGCTGCTTCCTGGATTGTCATTCTTATTATCAGCAGGGAGTTTGCGGTAACGGGCTTACGGTTAATCTTAGCTGGAGAAGGCGAAGTGGTTGCGGCTAATATGCTTGGGAAAATTAAGACGTGGGCGCAGATTATTGCCATTGCGGCTTTATTGCTTCATAATGCGCCATTTGAAGGATTAGGAATTCCATTTGCAGATATCGCCCTTTGGATAGCGGCATTCTTTACCGTTTGGTCCGGCTGGGATTACTTCTATCTTAACCGTGGCGTGTTTAAACATTCAAAGTAAAAGAAAAGGTTGCTCCAAAGTAAGCCCCGTTGTGTTTATAGTATTTAAAATTTACCACGATACTATATAAAATAAGGCTGCTTATGGAGCAGCCTTATTTTTAATAAAGGCCCTGTTCCATTACTTGCTTGTTGATTTATACTGCAGGCGGACGCTTTCCGCTGGCGGTCTGTGCGCCATCTTACCAGGACTCACTTTCTCCGCTAAAGACACTTTCTTCTGCTACAATCAACTATCGAAAAAACAATATTCATCTTTAACAGGGCCTGAATAAGAGAAGGGATGACAAAAATGAATGCAGAAATTATTGCAGTTGGTTCCGAGTTGCTGTTAGGGCAAATTACAAATACAAACGCCCAGTTTCTCTCTCAGCAATTAGCGGAAATTGGGGTGAATGTGTACTATCATACGGTTGTTGGGGACAATAGTAGCCGTGTGCTCGATGCAATAAAGGAAGCGGAAAAAAGAGCGGACTTGCTAATCTTTACAGGTGGGCTTGGTCCTACGAAGGATGATTTAACAAAGGAAGCAATTGCCGCTCATATTGGTCGTCCGCTTGTTTATAACGAAGAGGCCTTAAAAAGTATTGAAAACTACTTTGTAAAAACGAAGCGCCCGATGACACCAAACAATAAAAAACAGGCCCTGGTCATGGAGGGCTGTCTCGTTTTAGCGAATGATCATGGCATGGCGCCAGGGATGATGGTAAAAGGAAAGAATCATTTCTATATGCTTTTGCCTGGGCCACCCCGGGAAATGCAGCCGATGTTTGTCCGCTATGGAAAGCCGGCGCTATTAGATGTGCTTGAAAAAGTTGAAAAAATAGAGTCACGCGTATTAAGGTTTTTTGGTATTGGAGAATCTGCTTTAGAAACAGAAGTAGAGGATTTGTTACTCGCACAACAAAATCCGACGATTGCCCCGCTTGCTGGTGATGGAGAGGTAACACTGCGAATCACTGCTAAACACGAATCGGAAGAAACCGCCTTACAGATGATACAAGAAGCAGAGGAGGAAATTCTTCGCCGGGTCGGGGAATACTTTTATGGCTATAATGATACGTCCATTGCCCGTGAGCTAGCGGAGCGCTTAAAGGAAACATCTCATACGTTAGCAGCAGCTGAAAGCTTAACAGGGGGATTGTTTCAAAGTGAAATGACAGCTATTCCCGGAGCGAGCATTTTCTTTAATGGCGGGATTGTTTGCTACTCCAATGAAGCAAAGGAAAAACTCGTGCAAGTGAAGCCAGAAACGCTTGAAAGTTATGGTGCCATTAGTGAACAGTGTGCTATTGAATTAGCGGAAAATGTCCGCAGTCTTTTGAATGCTGACTTCGGTATTAGCTTTACCGGAGTGGCGGGACCGGATAAATCGGAAGGACACTCGCCTGGTACTGTATGGATTGGTCTTGCTTCAAAGCACAGGGAAACAAAAGTATTTAAACTCCAATTAGTAGGCAGCCGCGAAGGAATTAGAAAGCGCTCAGTTAAGTATGGGTGTCATTATTTGTTGGCTGAGCTTGCTGGAGATAAGTGAAAACATTCGGAATATTATTGACTATTCTGATCGCTATGCTATATAATAAAAACCAAGAGATTATGAGTTACGCAATTAAATAGAAGTACTCTTATTGAGAGCGGTGGAGGGATTAGGCCCGATGAAGCCCGGCAACCTTCAGACAAATTGTCTGAAACGGTGCTAATTCCTGCAGGCGTATGTGCCTGAGAGATAAGAGGAGGATCCTATAATAAAGCCCTCTTCTTACAACAGAAGAGGGCTTTTTAGTTATTCTTCAGGTTACTAGCGCTTTATTTAATAATTGGGAGGGATTAATGATGACAAACGAACAGTGGAACAAAGAAACAATTTTACTTCATGGAGGACAAGTGCCGGATCCGGTTACTGGCGCCCGTGCCGTTCCGATTTATGAAACGACTTCTTATGTATTTGAAGATACAGATCATGCTAACGCCCTATTTGCTTTGCAAAAGCCAGGAAATATTTATACGCGTATTACCAACCCGACAGTAGATGTGTTTGAAAAGCGTGTGGCTGCATTGGAAAAGGGAGCAGCAGCAGTGGCGCTCTCATCAGGAATGGCTGCCATTTCCTTTTCAATTCTTAATCTGGCTCACGCGGGCGATGAAATTATAGCGGCAGCTAATTTATACGGAGGCACCTATAACCTTTTTGCCAATACGCTTCCTAAATACGGGATTAATGTAAAGTTTGTTGATTCTACTGATCCGGAAAATTTCCGCAAAGCGATCACTCCAAAAACAAAAGCTCTGTTTGGAGAAATTATCGGAAATCCTTCCTTGAATGTGCTTGATGTGGAAAAGGTGGCAGATATTGCTCATGAAAATGGTATTCCGCTCATTGTAGATAATACGTTTGCTTCTCCTTACGGAGCTAATCCGCTTGTTCGAGGGGCCGACATTGTCGTTCATTCCGCTACGAAATGGATCAGCGGCCATGGAACAGTCATCGGTGGTATAGTAGTAGATGGAGGAACATTCAATTGGAACAGTGAAAAGTTTCCTGGCTTTACGGAGCCGGATGAATCTTATAATGGTTTAAGATTTGCGGACCTGGAAGGCCCAGCCTTTGCTATCAAATTACGCGTACAGTTGTTACGGGATTTTGGCCCTTCCTTGAGTGCCCATAGCGCTTTCTTGTTGCTTCAAGGGCTGGAAACGTTGCATTTACGTATTCAGCGCCATCATGAAAACACGCTTGCTATCGTCGATTATTTGAAAAATCATCCGGCAGTAGATTGGGTATCTCATCCAAGCTTGGAGGATCATCCATCTCATGAATTAGCGAAGAAATACTTGGCTAATACGTTTGGTTCTATTGTTGTATTTGGCATTAAAGGCGGCCGCGAAGCAGGTAAAAAAGTGATTGATAACATTAAACTGTGGTCACATGTTGCCAATGTGGGGGATGGCAAGTCACTCATTATTCACCCGGCTTCTACCACACATCAGCAATTAAGCAGTGAAGACTTAGCAAAATCGGGTACGAAAGAAGAAATGATCCGTTTATCCATCGGACTGGAGTCAACTGAGGACCTGATTGCTGACTTGAATCAGGCGATTGAAAAAGCGACTGGCGTAGCTGTAGAAGCTTAACGCTTTTCCTTATTAAATAAAGAATATGACAGGCTTAAAATTATCCTCTCCTGCTTTTTTATGATAAAATAAAAAAGCAGGAGTTACTTTTTTTTCTTCTTTTTTTCCGCTATTTCTTCTACTACTTTTCTAGTTTCTTATCCATTCTTCTTCTCAGGAGGAAAAATAAAAAAACCGAATAAATGTTCGCTTTTTACTTGAAATTGTCTCAATAAAAAGGTATAGTTAGTATAGATTATGAAACAACATGTCACTGTGCATTTACTTAATAGATTGTTAATTTTAAGGAGGAATTTTAGTGAACGATCGTCAAGCAGCATTGGATATGGCCTTAAAGCAAATTGAAAAACAATTTGGTAAAGGGTCTATCATGAAATTAGGAGAACAAACAGACCGGAAAATTTCCACTAGTCCAAGCGGCTCGCTTGCTCTTGACGCAGCCCTTGGTGTAGGCGGTTATCCACGCGGTCGGGTCGTTGAGATCTATGGGCCGGAAAGCTCTGGTAAAACTACCGTGGCTCTTCACGCTATTGCTGAAGTACAAGCTGCCGGCGGTCAAGCTGCTTTCATTGATGCAGAGCATGCGCTTGATCCTGTATACGCTCAGAAATTAGGAGTCAACATTGATGAGTTGTTGCTTTCTCAGCCGGATACAGGCGAGCAAGCACTTGAAATTGCCGAAGCTCTCGTACGAAGCGGTGCTATCGATATCCTGATTGTTGACTCGGTTGCAGCCCTTGTTCCAAAGGCTGAAATTGAAGGAGAAATGGGCGACTCCCATGTCGGCCTGCAGGCACGTTTAATGTCACAGGCGCTTCGCAAGCTGTCTGGTGCTATTAATAAATCTAAAACAATTGCAATCTTCATTAACCAAATTCGTGAGAAAGTCGGGATTATGTTCGGTAACCCGGAAACAACGCCTGGAGGCCGTGCGCTCAAGTTTTATAGCTCCGTCCGCCTGGAAGTTCGCCGTGCTGAAGCACTGAAACAAGGAAATGAAATTGTAGGAAACAAAACAAAGATTAAAGTAGTGAAAAATAAAGTGGCTCCTCCGTTCCGTGTAGCAGAAGTCGATATCATGTATGGAGAAGGAATCTCTAGAGAAGGTGAAATCATCGATATGGGATCAGAGGTAGATATTGTTCAAAAGAGCGGTGCTTGGTATTCATATAATGAGGAACGCCTTGGTCAAGGGCGTGAGAATGCAAAGCAGTTCTTAAAGGAAAATCCGGCTGTTCGTCAGGAGATTATGATGAAGATCCGCCAGCATTATGGTCTTGATGCTGACTTTGTAGAAGTAGAGGAAGCAGAAGAGACAGAAGAATTCAGTTTGCTTGACGAATAATAAACAGGAGCGGTGTCAGGAGACATCGCTCCTCTTGTTTTTTATTAGTCTCGAAGAAGACTGTTACCGTGATGAAACTCTTGACAAGAAATTTTCACAACTATAAAATTGAGATGTATATTTTACATTTTTTTCTCTTAAAAATGGAAATGAGAAGCTGTATATTGAAATGATAACACAATGTATCAGCCGACATGTTAAAAGCATGGCAAAAGTTCATAGCAAGAGGAGGTGAAAGGATGGAACCCATTACAATCATCTTCATTTTGCTTGGCCTAATCGTCGGTGTAGTTGTTGGCTATTTTGTTCGAAAGTCCATTGCAGAATCAAAGATTGCAGGAGCTAAAAGTGCTGCAGAGCAAATTATTGACGACGCAAAGCGTGAGGCAGAATCGCTAAAGAAAGAAGCCCTGCTTGAAGCAAAGGATGAAATTCACAAGCTTCGTACAGACACGGAGTTAGAACTTCGTGAACGAAGAAACGAATTGCAAAAACAAGAGAATCGTTTGTTACAGAAGGAAGAGAACCTCGACCGAAAAGATGAATCGCTGGATAAACGCGAATTACAGCTCGAGAAAAAAGAGGAGATTCTTGCTGAGAGACAACAACATATTGAAGAGATGGACAGCAAAGTGGAAGAGATGATCAAAAAGCAGCAGGCGGAACTAGAACGAATCGCCAGTCTTACTCGGGACGAAGCCCGCTCGATTATCTTGGATCGAACGGAGCAAGAGCTTGCGCACGATATTGCTGTAATGACAAAAGAGCAAGAAAACCGAGCGAAAGAAGAAGCAGACAAGAAAGCGAAGTCAATCCTTTCTCTTGCCATTCAGCGCTGTGCGGCCGATCATGTGGCAGAAACAACTGTATCAGTTGTTACTTTGCCAAATGATGAAATGAAAGGTCGTATCATTGGACGGGAAGGACGAAACATCCGTACACTGGAAACGCTGACAGGTATTGATTTGATTATTGATGATACACCGGAAGCAGTAATTCTCTCTGGATTTGATCCAATTCGTCGGGAAACTGCCAAGATTGCTCTTGAAAAACTCGTACAGGATGGACGTATCCATCCAGCGCGTATCGAAGAAATGGTAGATAAAGCGCGCAGAGAAGTAGATGAGCATATCCGGGAGGTCGGTGAGCAGACAACTTTCGAAGTAGGTGTTCATGGATTACATCCGGATTTGATTAAAATTCTTGGTCGATTGAAATATCGTACAAGCTACGGCCAGAATGTGCTGAAGCATTCCATGGAAGTTGCTTTCCTTACTGGCTTGTTGGCAGCAGAGCTTGGGGAAGATGAAACACTTGCCCGCCGTGCCGGCTTGCTTCATGACATCGGTAAAGCTGTCGATCATGAAGTGGAAGGAAGCCATGTAGAAATTGGTGTGGAACTCGCGACAAAATATAAAGAGCATCCAGTTGTTATTAATAGTATTGCTTCTCACCACGGAGACACTGAGCCAACTTCTATTATTGCTGTACTCGTGGCTGCAGCCGATGCACTGTCCGCTGCCAGACCGGGTGCCCGCAGTGAAACGCTGGAAAACTATATTCGCCGCCTGGAGAAACTCGAGGAAATTGCCGAATCTTATGAGGGCGTAGAGAAATCTTTTGCTATCCAAGCTGGACGCGAAGTGCGGATTATCGTTAAGCCTGAACAGGTGGATGATTTGCAAGCGCACCGACTGGCACGTGATATTCGGAAACGAATTGAGGGAGAGCTTGATTATCCAGGTCATATTAAAGTAACAGTCATAAGAGAAACGCGTGCTGTGGAATATGCGAAATAAAGCGGTGTGAGTGATCACACCGCTTTCCCTATGGGGAAATAAAGGTAAGGAAAGGAATTTATATGAGGATATTATTTGTAGGCGATGTTGTCGGGTCTCCAGGGCGCGACATGATTAATCAGTATTTACCAAGACTTAAAAATAAGTATCGGCCAGAGCTGACAATCGTTAATGGAGAAAATGCTGCTTCAGGACGGGGGATTACCGAAAAAATTTACCGCCAGTTTTTAGTAGACGGGGCTGACGTGGTTACGCTTGGCAACCATGCTTGGGATAATAGGGATGTTTTCGAATTTATTGATGAGGCCAATGCACTCGTTCGGCCGGCTAATTTTCCAGAAGGCACTCCAGGAACTGGATTGTTATTCATTAAGCGTGCCGGTGTAGAAGCGGCAGTGATTAATCTTCAAGGGCGTACATTTATGCCCGCTCTTGATTGTCCCTTTGAAAAAGCCAAAGCACTCGTCGCCAAAGCACGTGAACGGACGCCGATTGTTTTTGTTGATTTTCATGCGGAAGCGACAAGTGAAAAACAGGCAATTGGCTGGTTTTTAGATGGAAATGTGTCTGCTGTGATAGGAACACATACTCATGTGCAAACAGCGGATAATCGCATTTTGCCAAAAGGCACAGCGTACTTATCAGATGTTGGAATGACAGGACCATATGATGCGATTCTTGGTATGGAGAAGGAAGCAGTTTTAAAGAAATTTGTCACAGGGCTGCCGGTGCGGTTTGAAGTGCCGAAAAGTGGAAGAACACAATTAAGCGCTTGTTTGATTGAAGTTGATAAAAAAACAGGAAAAGCCAAAGCTATTGACCGTATTCTCATTAATGAGGATACACCATTTATTGCTGAGTAGCCTGGTGTCCCCTTTTGTTTAACGAGTGACCCGAGCAAGATAAGCCTGCTAAAGCGCGCTCTGCTTTTTCTCTAGCTGAAAAGGCTACTATGTGAAGTTCCTAGGGTTTCTTAGTTGAAGTCTGTAATACAGGAGCCTGTCCTCGAATATAGTAGAAATGGAAGGATAGCGAGCAACTATGTTCACTTAAATGAGCATTCGGTATCGTTTAACAAAAGGAGGACAAGAAATGGAGATATTAAAAGTTTCGGCAAAATCTAATCCTAATTCTGTAGCTGGTGCACTTGCCGGTGTTCTTCGGGAAAGAGGGGCGGCTGAAATTCAGGCAATTGGGGCTGGTGCGCTTAATCAAGCGGTCAAGGCAGTAGCGATTGCACGAGGATTTGTTGCTCCAAGCGGGGTAGATTTAATTTGCATCCCAGCTTTTACAGACATTATGATTGAAGGAGAAGAACGAACTGCAATCAAATTGATTGTCGAACCTCGATAACATCATAAATATGGATAAAAACCGGCCTTTTGATAGTACAGGAGAAGAAGGATTAGTCTTCTGCTCTGCTTTCTTAAGGCGGGTTTTTCTTTTTTTACGCTTTGTTGTTTCGCCTTTATGAATCAGAAACATTTCTGAAAGGATGAGAAAAATGGTGTTTGATGCACACTGTGACGTCTTATATCAATTACAAAAAGATCCAAGGAAAAATTTTGATGATCCTTCCTTGCATGTGACACACAAAAGACTTAAACGAGCGAAAGCCAAGGTTCAATGTTTTGCGATCTTTCTTCCAACTTCAGTGAGGCCAAACGATCGGTTCCGCTCGGCATTAGAGCAAATTGATTTATTTTACAAGAAGGTGATTGATCCCTATCCAGATATGAAAGTGATTACAACTAGGCGGGAATTGGAAGAGCTGAAAAACGGAGAAATTGGCGCCGTACTTACGCTCGAAGGCGGTGAGGCAATTGAAGAAGACCCATTAAAGCTATCGACCCTATACCGGCTCGGTGTAAGGTCCGTCGGTTTAACGTGGAATCACACTAATGCTTTGGCAGACGGTGCTATGACTAAAAGGGGAGCGGGTATAACTGAATTTGGAAGTCGCGTTGTCCGTATGCTGAATGAATGGAAGGCTTGGACAGATGTATCTCATTTGTCGGAGAAGGCCTTTTGGGATGTAATGGAACAGGCTGATCATCCAATTGCTAGTCATTCAAATTGCTACACCCTTTGTCCGCATCCGCGCAATTTGAAAGATGATCAAATTCAAGCATTAATTGAAAAGGATAGCGTGGTCGGCCTCTCCTTTGTACCGTTTTTTATTAAGGAACATGGAAAGGTATATGCTCAAGACTTGCTGAAGCACGTAGAGCATATTTGTGAACTGGGGGGTGAAAACCATCTTGGTTTCGGCTCGGATTTTGATGGCATTGACGAAATGATTCAAGGTTGGGATTCATATGAGGCCTACGAGCAATGGACAGAGATTCTTCAAAAGTACTATTCCGCCAGCCAAGTAGAAAAGTTTCTTTGGACGAATTTTTCAAGTCGATTTCCGGGATGAGGGTCACGTTTAGCTATAGTGATTCAACTGTAAAAGTGATAAACTAAAAAAGTAATAGTTTTGAAGATCCGAATGTACTGAAGGAGTTGTATATTTTATGATAAATCAGCTTTCCTGGAAAGTCGGAGGACAACAGGGGGAAGGGATTGAAAGTACCGGGGAAATCTTTTCTACCGCTTTGAACCGTCTCGGGTACTTTCTCTA
>NZ_JBIQDP010000068.1:0-1131 GCF_045370945.1 Pseudobacillus sp. 179-B 2D1 NHS | reverse complement strand
GATGTGTCCGAATTGGAACGTAAGCCTACAGGCAAAAAATATAATGATGACTTTAAGAAAACGATTGTGGATTTATATCATTCCGGCAGCTCAGTTAAAGAATTAAGCAGCGAATATGGCGTATCAGAAGTAACGATTTATAAATGGGTGAAAGACTTTACCCCTATCAGTTCAGAGAAAGAGGCCCCAACACCGAAAGAGTTAGCGGATATTCAGAAAGAAAACCTTCGGTTAAAACAGGAGGTAGAAATCTTAAAAAAGGCTATGGCCATATTCGCGAAAAAGTAACCGAAGCAGAGCTTAACGATTTTATCGAGGAACACAAAGATCAATACCCTATCCAGAAAATGTGCGAAGTACTGGCCGTGCCAAGAAGCAGCTACTATGATTCCCTTGAAAAAACGACGTCAAAGCGTGAACTGGAAAACCGGGAACTCACGAAGGAAATCCAACGGATTCACCTGGAAAGTAAGGCTCGTTATGGAGCTCCTAAAATTCATAAAACCTTATTAAACAGAGGGTTTTTCCTAAGCCTAAAGCGCGTCCAGCGCCTAATGAAAAAGGCCGATATCCGTTCGATTACCAAGAAGAAGTACCGTCCCTGTCCCTCAAAGGAAAAGGTTGCACAGCTGGACAATTTTTTAAAGCGGGACTTCTCTACCTGCACAATCAATGAAAAGTGGGTGGCGGATATTACCTATATTCCTACGGTAAGAGATGGCTGGTGCTATTTGGCCTCTGTATTGGATCTGCACTCGAAAAAAATCGTTGGCTATTCTTTTTCTCGTTCTATGACATCAGAATTGGTGATCGAAGCACTTCAAAACGCCTGTTTTTCTCAAAAGCCCCGAAAGGGCTTCATTCTTCATACCGATCTTGGCTCACAATATACCAGCAGTGAGTTTACTCAGTATGTTCAGAAACAAGGAATCAAGCAGTCTTTCAGCCAGAAAGGCTGTCCTTATGATAATGCCTGTATAGAGTCGTTTCACGCTATATTAAAAAAAGAAGAAGTTTATCATACGCAATACACAGACTACTGGACAGCAAAGCTGGCTATGTTTCAGTTTATAGAAGGCTGGTATAACCGAAACAGAATTCATAGCAGCATTGGTTATCAGACACCTCAAT
>NZ_JBIQDP010000067.1:0-1524 GCF_045370945.1 Pseudobacillus sp. 179-B 2D1 NHS | reverse complement strand
CGCAATGATTTATGCAAATCCAGGCCAGGAAGGGTCAAAAGTAACCTTTAAGAAACGATATGAAAATTTTATTAATGGAGAATGGCAGGCGCCTGTAGGCGGCCAGTACTTTGAAAATATTTCACCGGTGACGGGGGAAGTATTTTGCGAGGTAGCTCGCTCGCAGGCAGAAGATATTGAACTTGCCTTAGATGCAGCTCATGCGGCTAAAGATGCTTGGGGGCGGACATCCGTGGCCGAACGAGCGAATATTTTAAATAAAATTGCCGACCGCCTGGAAGAAAACCTTGAAAAGCTGGCGGTAGCCGAAACATGGGACAATGGAAAGGCCGTAAGGGAAACGTTGAATGCCGATTTACCGCTGGCGATTGACCATTTCCGCTATTTTGCCGGTGCGATCCGTGCACAGGAAGGATCGCTTAGCCAGATTGATGATGACACGGTTGCGTATCATTTCCATGAGCCGCTCGGTGTCGTCGGCCAAATTATCCCTTGGAACTTCCCGCTTCTTATGGGCGTGTGGAAGCTCGCTCCCGCCCTTGCGGCCGGCAACTGTGTCGTGCTAAAACCGGCAGAACAGACGCCAGCTTCTATTTTAGTCTTTATGGAACTGATCCAGGACCTGCTTCCTCCAGGAGTCGTAAACATTGTGAATGGCTTTGGGCTCGAAGCCGGCAAGCCGCTCGCCTCTAATAAACGCATTGCCAAAATTGCTTTTACAGGCGAGACGACAACGGGCCGCCTGATTATGCAGTATGCTTCGCAAAATTTGATTCCTGTCACCCTGGAACTTGGAGGCAAGTCACCGAACATTTTCTTTGACGACGTCATGGAAAAAGATGATGCTTTCCTAAATAAAGCGATCGAAGGCTTTGTGCTTTTTGCCTTAAACCAAGGGGAAGTTTGTACATGCCCTTCCCGTGCATTGATTCATGAAAGTATTTACGATCAATTTATGGAGCGCGCGATTGAACGTGTCAAGCAAATCAAGACGGGCAATCCGCTTGATACCGATACGATGATGGGGGCCCAGGCTTCCAGTGAGCAAATGGAGAAAATCCTTTCTTATATTGATATCGGCAACCAGGAAGGAGCAGAATGCCTGGTGGGCGGCGGCAAAAATACGGTCGCAGGCTTTGAAAATGGGTATTATGTAAAACCAACCGTCTTTAAAGGAGCGAACAACATGAGAATTTTCCAGGAAGAAATTTTTGGACCGGTCGTTTCTGTGACCACCTTTAAAGATGAAAAAGAAGCACTGGAGATCGCCAATGATACGCTGTATGGGCTGGGCGCCGGTGTCTGGTCTCGCCATGTGAACCGGGCCTATCGCTTCGGCCGCAGCATTCAGGCAGGGCGTGTCTGGACAAACTGTTATCATCAGTATCCGGCCCATGCGGCATTCGGCGGCTACAAAATGTCGGGCGTTGGCCGTGAGAACCATTTGATGATGTTGTCTCATTACCAGCAAACGAAAAACCTGCTCGTCAGCTACAGCGAGGATGCCCTTGGATTCTTCTAATA
>NZ_JBIQDP010000066.1:0-1592 GCF_045370945.1 Pseudobacillus sp. 179-B 2D1 NHS | reverse complement strand
GTTCGTATTATAAGGTCAGCCAGATTTTTCTGGTTGATCTTTTTTGTTTAGGATTTATCCTATCGGTAGCCGGGGTAGAACGTACCTGCCCGTGGAACAACGATTCCGCCAACTAACCTGTTCGCCCCCTACTTGTAGAAACATGTTTGAGGCTGGTTGGGACTGCGATCCCGTATAACAAGCGAAGCTATGAAACTGCAAGCAGGAATTAGGGGTTACCGGCAATCATTCAATCAGGAGGAGATAACAAGCATGAACCCAGTAATTGGTCTGGATGTGGCGAAAGGTGAAAGCCAAGCCCAGGCATTTTTAGACAAAGGAAAACCTTATGGAAAGAGCTTCGGCATTCAGCATACACGTGAGGGATTAGATACATTTCTTCACTTTCTAAAAGAGGTGGAAAAGCAGACAGGACATCAACCTGCGGTCGTTTTAGAGTCAACAGGACACTACCATACTCCCGTCATTCAGTTTCTGGAGGAACATTATTACCTGTTTATTGTCATTAATCCTATCATCTCTTATCAAGCGAAAAAAGCCAGTCTACGCAAGGTAAAAACTGATGCCATTGATGCCTATCATCTAGGGGAACTTTACTACAAAGAAGAACTTGAACCGTATAAAAAAAGAGGAATTCAGCTTTTAAACCTCCGACATTTGACTAGGCAGCATGAAACCCTGACGGGTTTATGTGTTCAAGCCAAGTTACAGTTTCATTCAATTTTAGACCAGGTGTTTCCTGAGTATAGAGGTGTGTTTGGTGACTTGTACTCCAAAGTATCTCTGCATACTTTATTGGAGTTTCCTACGTCAGAAGCTATATTAAACGCTGGAGAAACGAAAGTAGCTGAAAGAATTGCCATACTATGTATGAGCCGTTCCGAACGGTGGGCAAAGGAAAGAACAAAAAAGCTAATGGAGGCAGCCAAACGAAATCCATTTCAAAGCATTATATATCACAGTCACCTCATCAGCCTAGAAATGTATATCAAGATGGTTCTCCAATACCAAGAGCATCTAGCTCAGTTGGAGAGCAAAATTGATGCCCTAGCTGGAGAACTGGAAGAATATAAGATTATCCAATCAATCCCTGGTATAGGAGAAAAGATCGCCGCCACGATTATTTCTGAAACAGGAGAAATTGATCGGTTTAATCATCCTAAGAAACTGGTGGCCTTTGCCGGTATAGATCCTAGTGTTCACTCATCTGGTAAGTTTACAGCTACGATCAACCGTATCACCAAACGAGGCTCAAGCAGGCTTCGGCATGCCTTATACATGGCTGTTCTCTGTGGTATTAGAGGTTCCCGAAATAAAAAGCTGAAAGCTTTCTATGACAGAAAACGAGAAGAAGGAAAACCCTTTAAGGTGGCAATTATAGCCTGTGCCAACAAGCTAATTCATTGGATTTATACTCTTTTGAAACGCAAAGAACTTTTCCTTGACTTAGATTAGAAAGAAATTTTAATTAAAAAACCCAAAACCTTCCACATAGAAAATGGAAGGTTATTTGGCATGTCTATTTTTAGTATAGCATCTAATTCTTAAAATATTTATAGAAAAATATTGACAAACTATTAGCTGGGTTAGTT
>NZ_JBIQDP010000065.1:0-2168 GCF_045370945.1 Pseudobacillus sp. 179-B 2D1 NHS | reverse complement strand
GGACAAGCAAAGGAAATCTATAAGCTATGGGGAAAAGCCATGCTGGCTTATCGTATCACTCGTTTAGACACGCCTTTGGAGGAATTAACAGAAGTAGTAGTTCAAGCTTTTAAAGAATCGATTTTTTCTCATAAACACAGATGTATTAAAGGCTCTTTTCATGCCTATTTCTTTGGCACGCTGAGAAACATGATGACTATTGAGAAGAGAAATCATGGATAACGATCCAATCTTTACTCAATTCAGAGCATATATAGAATCCTGAGGCTATTTCTATCTCAAATAGAAATTCATTGTTGGTTTTTAAAACTCAATCCACTCTCTTTGTGGTAAAATTTCCCTTGGAGAGGAGTGAAGTTATGAGGAATTATTTTAATGTTTTATCCATTATTTCGTTTGTTTTGAATATGACGTTTTACGCTTATTTTATCTTTAAAAATGTTTCAAATCCTATATTTCTTCCGTTACTTGTTGTTATTTCGATCATGGGCATTGGGCTTGCATGGTATGGAGAGAAAAGTTTGCTGAGAACGATTGCTTTGGCTGTTAATCTGACTTTCCTCTTGGTTTTTATTGTTTTCCCAATATTGATGCGTACTTTTATTTGGAATAGACCATAGACGGGATTACTGTTGGTGGAAGCTTCCTTCCTGGAACGCTATGCGAACCAAAAGTCTGTAAAGTACTCTTGAGAAACGATAAAGGGTTAAATCTTGAGTAGGTTTTTAGATGGAGTGAATTAGATTTTGATTTAAATTGCTTTTAATTTTAATTGCTATCATAATAGTATGGTTTTCCTTATTGGGGATATGATTAGTCGGTTATTTTTCATCCACAAGTGAGAAAGGACTTCGAGCAACAGAATGTGGGACACAAGGATGTAGCAACACTATACTTCTTTTCAGCTTGGACATCTTTATTTTTTATCATTATTCGACTCATTCTCCCAATAGTTCTATTCGCTCGTTGGTATTTAAAGAACGACCAAAATAGATATGGAAAATACTGATACTTATTACTATTAGACACTTGCATCATCTCAATCTCTATTTTTTATTTCAATGGATAACATCTGAATTAAGAATCCTCCCCCTATTACAGTAAGGGTGGGATAGCGTGGCCAGTTAAAAATAAAAGTTAAAACAATACCGAAAATACATATAATGCAAAGTTCAATATAACTATATAATCTTCTTTTTCTTTTTTTCTTTCTCGAACCATTCATTGGATACACCACCGTAGGTTAGATATAAAAACAAGGGAACAAATACTTTTGTTATTCCGGACTTTCTACTTTTGTATACTTCTTCATAAAAGGCTTGTAGGAGACGGAATAACTTCCGTTACCTTTCTCAAACAGCATCTTGTTATTTAATGAATCATGTTCCGCCAAGTTATATCCTTTTTTATCCATCAAGCTGATAAATGATTCAAGTTTCTTTTCGGGTACGACATAGTATTCTTTATCGTAAACATTTTTCGTACTAGATATTTGTTTATCTTGAAATTCTATTTGATAAACAGCTTTCAGATTTTCAATAGGGCGATTTGTGCCAAATATGTGCTGCCAATTTATCCAGATTACAGGTAAAGAAACAATTATAGCTACAAAGAATAGGAGCACTAGCTTGATCAGTTTTTTCACAACATTCTTCCTTCCAATTAAAAAGAATTAAGTAAAAATGAGTAAGCATATCATATCTACATCTACTTATTTTTCGCTCCTAATATGATACCATATAAAAGAAGAAATGGTATATAAAGGTATATTTTTTATTCAAACTTCCTTCTTGTGGTGTTACGTGAACTAGGTCTGTATAAAGTATGCATGTGATACTTGGAGATCTTGTTAAATTAAAAGGGACAAAATAGCTTAGTAAATGATTGGGTTATTATGGTAAAGTATCATTAGAAGGGAAATAATGTAATGAAAAAGTTTATTTCTGTTTTAATGATAGTTGTTGTCTTTGTTATAGTATTTAATGTTTGCAGCAACAAAGATGAGGTTTCTACCAGCAATGACGAAAAACTCGAGTCGATTGTATCGCATCTGTCCTAAATACTGGATTTGATAAATATGGTTTATTCAGTTTTGAAATAGGTAATACAGACCCAACGATCCGGATTGTAATGGACGAAGCCAAAAGTAAACAAGAACTACAGAAATA
>NZ_JBIQDP010000064.1:0-2550 GCF_045370945.1 Pseudobacillus sp. 179-B 2D1 NHS | reverse complement strand
GGACAACAGGGGGAAGGGATTGAAAGTACCGGGGAAATCTTTTCTACCGCTTTGAACCGTCTCGGGTACTTTCTCTACGGGTACCGCCATTTTTCATCCCGAATTAAAGGCGGCCATACCAATAATAAAATTCGTGTGAGCACGACTCCTGTCCGTGCGGTCGCGGATGATTTAGATATTTTAGTGGCATTTGACCAGGAAACCATTGATGTCAACTATGGGGAGCTTCACGATCAGGGAATCATCATCGCAGATGCTAAGTTCAATCCAGTGAAGCCAGATCAGGCAAAGGCAGAATTGTATGTCGTTCCTTTCACAGAAATCGCGGCTGAACTGGGTACGTCGTTGATGAAGAACATGGTAGCTGTAGGGGCCACATGCGCTGTTATTAATTTAGATGTACACGTGTTTACCAATGTAGTAGAAGAAATTTTTGGCCGCAAGGGAGAAGCCGTTGTCCAGAAGAACATGGAAGCGATTCAACAAGGCTATCAATATATGTGTGACCAGCTTGGCAGCAAAGTAGGAGCCATGCAGCTTGAAGCGGCAGATGGACATCAGCGGATGTTCATGATCGGCAATGATGCGATCGCACTCGGTGCCCTGACGGGCGGTGTCCGTTTGATGGCGGCTTACCCGATTACGCCAGCTTCTGAAATTATGGAATACTTGATCGACAAACTGCCGAAGGTCGGCGGAACGGTCATTCAAACAGAAGATGAAATCGCGGCAGCCACGATGGCGATCGGTGCCAATTATGGCGGCATTCGTTCCTTTACCGCTTCTGCGGGACCGGGCCTCTCTTTAATGATGGAAGCGATTGGCCTGGCGGGGATGACAGAAACGCCGCTCGTTGTCGTTGATACTCAGCGGGGGGGTCCATCTACCGGCTTGCCAACAAAACAAGAACAGTCCGACTTACTGGCGATGATTTACGGAACCCATGGCGAAATCCCGAAAATCGTGATGGCGCCAAGCACGGCAGAAGAAGCCTTTTATGATACGGTGGAAGCCTTTAATCTCGCAGAAGAATATCAATGTCCGGTGATTCTTCTATCTGACTTGCAGTTATCTCTTGGCAAACAAACCGTCGAACCGCTGGACTACAGCCGAGTAGAAATCCGCCGAGGCAAACTTGTTCAAGAAGAGCTGCCGGAGCTGGATGGAAAAGCTTACTTTAAACGCTATGAAGTGACAGAGGACGGAGTTTCCCCTCGAGTGATCCCTGGCATGAAGCATGGCATTCACCACGTAACAGGGGTGGAGCATGATGAGACCGGCAGGCCGTCCGAAGGAGCGGCTAATCGCCAGGCTCAAATGGACAAGCGGATGAGAAAACTGGAGCAGATCCGCTTTGATACACCGATCTATAAAAACGCTCAGCATGAAGAAGCTGATTTATTGTTGATCGGATTTAATTCCACTCGCGGGGCGATTGAAGAAGCGATGGAACGGTTAGAGCAGGAGGGGGCAAAAGTCAACCATGCTCAAATTAGACTCATTCATCCGTTCCCGTCAGAAGAAATCTTGCCGCTGATCGAGTCAGCGAAAAACGTGCTTGTCGTAGAAAATAATGCGACTGGCCAATTGGCGAATATCATTAAAATGAATGTAGGCCACATTCAGAAAGTGAAAAGCCTGCTAAAATATGACGGCAATCCATTCCAGCCGCATCATATTTACCATGGCAGCAAAGAACTTTTCCCATTACAAGGAGCGGTTACAAATGGCAACGTTTAAAGATTTTCGAAATGATGTAAAACCAAACTGGTGTCCAGGCTGCGGTGACTTTTCTGTCCAGGCGGCGATTCAGCGGGCGGCGGCCAATATCGGCTTGACGCCGGATCAGCTCGCGGTTATTTCCGGCATCGGCTGTTCGGGACGTATTTCAGGCTACATTAAATCATACGGCCTTCATGGGATTCATGGGCGATCACTGCCGATTGCTCAAGGAGTGAAGATGGCCAATAAAGACTTAACGGTGATTGCTTCTGGCGGAGACGGCGATGGATTCGCCATCGGCATGGGGCATACGATTCATGCGATGCGCCGCAATATTGATATGACTTATATTGTGATGGATAATCAGATTTACGGGTTAACAAAGGGGCAAACCTCTCCTCGCTCTGCTCAGGGATTTGTAACAAAGTCCACTCCGAAAGGAGCGATTGAAGGAACGGTCTCTCCCATGGAGCTGGCGCTGACAAGTGGTGCTACATTTGTCGCTCAAAGCTTCTCTACGGACCTGAAGGACTTAACGGCCATCATTGAAGCGGGCATCAACCATAAGGGCTTTTCTATTATTAACGTGTTCAGCCCATGTGTGACCTATAATAAAATTAACACCTATGATTGGTTTAAAGAAAACTTAACGAAGCTTTCTGCGATTGAAGACTATGATTCTTCCAATCGGGAGATAGCGATGAATACGCTGATGCAACACAACGGTCTCGTAACAGGTATCATTTATCAGGATAAAGAAAGAGCTTCTTATCAAGAGCTTGTGCATGGCTATGCAGAAGAACCGCTGGCCAGCCAAGACCTGCAGCT
>NZ_JBIQDP010000063.1:0-2760 GCF_045370945.1 Pseudobacillus sp. 179-B 2D1 NHS | reverse complement strand
TGTTTGACTTGCTCATAATTTAAAAATAAGAATTAACTTACTGGCATGTATTTTGTTCAGTTTTCAAAGATCAATTTGTTTCGTTGTCGTCATCAGCGACAGTTATATTATGATAACACTTTATAATGATAGTGTCAACAACTTTTCCGAAAATGTTTTTTCTCTACATCACTGTTTTTAGCAGCGAAAAATAATATATCACAAGATAAAATCTAAAGTCAATACTATTTTAATTGATTAAAGTTGAATGTATCACTGCAAAAGGTGCCCTGTGTACTTTCTCTTCCTTTCTCCTCACGCATTCTTTCTATAGTAATACACCCCTCACTAATCAATGCTTTCAATCCTATGTGCAGACTGTTAGATAAATAATATTTGTTCTAGGGGCAAGCACCGATTTTAGGATAGAGGAAAGCAGCAAGCTACAGCTCATTGAAGATAACACAAACGACTTATTAGGGGGCAGATCAGCAATTGTTTGAGAAACTTTCCTATTAAATGTACTTCAGTAACATTCAAACACTGCTTATAAAAAAGTGCCAGCTGCAAATTGATACAATCATTCACAGCTAGCAAATGTATATTTTATAAACCGCCAGGTGTTCTTGCACTTAAAGGAATTTTCTCATAGTCTTTAGGATTTAATTCACTGACTGAGCCATCAGCTACGCTATTAATAATTCCCATAAGACCTGTCTCGACTGTTTTTACAAGCTGTCCTCTCTTCTTTTGCCCAAAATTTTGTGTTTGACCGCTCACCTCAAACAGAACAGTTCCACTTCCATTTAATGCAAACGCTCCTAATGCAGTGCCAGGCAGGTCAATATTTTGATCATACAAGGAAATATTCGTAAAGACAGAATCCCCTTTTGCCTGCAAGGCATTGTAAGCCGCCACATTCAACTGGCGTGAAAAATCATATTTGAATTTATCAGCATAAGCAGCATATTTTTCACCGCCCGGACTGTTCGGGTTCGTTACAAACTTGCCTGATAGGGACATCGTTACCCTATCATCAGTCCCCTCTACATAAGGAAATCCCTGATGGTGAAGATCTACAAATACATCTACATTCCCAAACTGTGTCTTCAAGTCCTTATACACATCTCTTACAGTTTGCGCTTCAGGTGTAATATACCAGCCGTATTTATTGGATGCTCCTGGGAAATCCTCTGCTTCTGGAACGTAATTCAAGTCTGGGTTGAAATCACGATTGACATCAAATCCCGGTTTTTTATCATAATCCCAGCTTCCTGGAGAGGAATAATAGTTCCACGCGGGCTTGGCATTCGCAAGTTGCGGAAACTTAGCAACGACCTCTTCCCAGTTCATATCGTTTGCGCGGCGACTTAGCTCAGACCCATCCGCATTCATCATTGGAATAATAACAATTGTAAGTTCATCAAGAATTTTTTTCGCTTCTTTTGAATTGCTCGACCCAAGGGTCTGCAAAATATTTAGAAGCGCAACTGTTCCTGTTTTTTCGTTTCCGTGTATTTCACTCTGGATAAGCATCACCTTTTTACCATGGCCAACCGATACCTTATAAATCCCACGACCTTGGTTTGTATACCCAGCTGTCTCAACACTCACTTTTCCCTGGCTTGATTTTTGGATTTGTCCAAGCTTCTTGCCAAGCTCCTCATAGCTAATAAAGCCTTCAATTGATAAATTTTCCCCTTGCTGTGGACTTGGTCCAGGATCAGCTAATCCCATTGTCGGTATTGTAAGTAAAGATGCAGCTAAAGCGGTTGAACTTAGAACCTTGACAACCTTCTTCATTCTCAGTCCTCCTATCTTGAACCCTTATTTTTACTACATGTATGGGGATAATTCTATGCATGTTATCCCTTTCCTTCCTTCTTAGTGGAAAATGAATAGTTGAGACTAAAAAATAAAAGGAGGTACAGGTACTTATATTCAGAATTTTTAGAATTATATTTCTATACACTGTCTTCTGTACTACTTAAGGGTTCTTTAAAGCAACCAATACTCGAACTCCCACAGTCCCAGCAAATAGGATGCAGCGTAAAGAGAGTAATTGCTGTATGTCCCTCTCCGTCAAACCCAAATTTGCTGCGCCCTTTATTAACGGAAGACATTCTTCTAACTGTTTGTACTAAACATTCTTTTGCAAATGGCGGTCAAGTCGATCTCTATGCTATCACTAACAATAAGCCCATCAGCCTTAGGTCGGATTACTTTTCCCGCGACTCAATAGCGGAATTTACAATCTTGCTGGTCTTGCGTCCAATATTGCTTTTGCATGCACTGATACTTGAGTTATCTCCGAAGAGTTACTCCCAATCAACTAGTTATCTTAATCTTAAAAGGCTGATCCTCTATCTTGATGGATTCAGTCGGACAGCCGTCAAAGGCATCCTCTACCTCTTCTAGTAACTCTTCAGGAATTTCGGTAACTCCCTGATTACCATCTAAGATCACATAGGCTATGCCTTCCTCGTTGTAGTCATAAATATCTGGTGCAGCAGCTCCGCATGCTCCACAGGCGATACATGTATCTTGATCAACAAATGTATACTTTGGCACTCAACTACCTTCTTTCTTGATAAAAATCACAATGATAAAAGCTTCTAACACACAGTTTTCCTGCATTCACTTGGTAATTACAAACTTGAACTAGATAAATTCCTTCACAAGATTATTAAACATTTCATCGCCTAGCTGCAGGTCTTGGCTGGCCAGCGGTTCTTCTGCATAGCCATGCACAAGCTCTTGATAAGAAGCTCTTTCTTTATC
>NZ_JBIQDP010000062.1:0-3490 GCF_045370945.1 Pseudobacillus sp. 179-B 2D1 NHS | reverse complement strand
CTACAGAAATACTTAAAAGAAAATGTATCTAAATCGGACTTGAACCATTACAATATAGAAATTTTGAAAAGAAACTTGCAAGAAGTAGAGGAAGAACATACAATGCTTCAGATCGAAAGTATTGTATTTGATTATTTGGAAGCCATAAAAACAAAAAATATTTCAGCAGCGACAAAATATGCTGATGATTTAAGGTTTCCAGATAAAGAAAATCAAAAGGAACAATACTCGATCCTTTTTTCTGAACAGAATGTTACTGATACGAAGATAGTGAACCTTAAGAGGGTAAGTGAAACTGAGTTTAAAGCTACTGTCGAATTTGTTGAAAACGGAAATTTAGGCAAGCATATATTCCCAATTCAGCAAAAGGAAAAAGAGTGGAAAATTATCGTTGGGCAAGATGTATAATCCAATATAAATTAAGAGGATCTTCAATGGAGGTCCTTTTTTAATGCCGATAATGTGGTGTTATGTGAACTATATTTGTATGGAGCATTCAATTTTCTTTTTTCATATTTGTGATTCTGAAAACATTCAATTTGGATAAATATTCCTTTATCCTTAACTAAAGGAGGGATTTCAATGAGAAGAATATATATGCTTTTCCTTTGTTTTATGGTAATTTTTTCACTGCTAGGCTGTCAGTCTAGCGAACAGAAAAGCACCGAATCAAAAGACAAAGCAGATGAAAAGCTTACGCAAGAAGCACCTGTTCAAAAGTTTTCCGACTCCAAAAATGGGTTGAAACTAGCCCTTGAAAAGAAAACATACACAAAACTTGACAATGAAGTTACAGTTACGATCAACATTCAAAATAACAGTGATATCCCATTTGTTTATGGAAAAGCTAATGAACTTGAAAAAAATATTGATGGCACGTGGTACCTTATTCCATTCAAATCAGGCATGGGAGGGTTTGAAGATGTCCTCCTTTCCGTTAAACCACATACTGTTGTTCAAGAAGAAATATTGTTAAATCGGTCTGATAATGAGCTCTCTCCTGGAAAGTATCGAATTGTAAAATCTTTTAACGAAACTCCTATAAATAACAACGGAGTACGTAATGAACATGAAGAATTCTTTCTTGCTGCACCTTTTGAAGTAATTAAATAAAAAGGAGTGCAAGAACTAATGAGACGGATCTCTAAATTCATAAAAACGCTTTTCTTTGGAGAATATGAAGGTTTTGCAAACCAATTAGGCTTTACATCTTGGAATGAAGTCTTGGAGAATACCTTTTAAGTATATTAATGATTTAAGGTAATTAAACAAAAGCAACCCGTTACTTTAAGTGTAAGATTTCACAATCTTTTTTTACACCTCATTAAACTCAATCCCCTAAATGCGTTGTCCATGCAAAAAGACGCCTTCTTATTAAAGAAAAGCGCCCGTTTGTTGAAGATGGCCTCTAATCAGTAGAATTTGGGGCTTCAACCAATACAAAGGATATTTTTTGGCCATGTTTTAGAAATCTCAATCCATCAGGAAACCTTTCCGTATCAAGTAAAATAGAACTGAAACTAAAAAAAGAATCGCTGATTGGTGAGTCTATTATACCAGTGAAAGCAACAACTATTTTAAAGTGCTTTTCGGCTTCTTGATTGATAATTTTTTTAATATATTCCTTCCAGCTAACAACGCGAAATATAAAGAAATTGTGACTAGTAATATTGCGTAAAAGTCCCGTCTAGCAAGGTAAGTTGTAGAGTTAAGACCTTTTATAAGTAAATGAGCAAACAGGTAGGAGATAGGCAATAGAATAATTTTTTCTAGCCCATTTCTTATTTTTTCATTCTTACGGAATATGGCCAATCCAATTCCACAAGTAAGTAAAGATCCTATAGCAAACAACACATAGTAGCTTAAAAATAACCGAGGTAACGTAATGACAGAACCATCCGTTATTGGATCTCCATAAATTAAAGTATTTTCACTTCCATCGGTATTGTAATAATAGATTGAAGCGACCGTTTCTCCATTCGGGTTTAAGACAGTATTTTCTAGGTTGTTTTTGCTTATTTTCTGGTGCCAAATCGTTTCCCATGTAGTTATATCATAGACATAACCTGAATTGTCTGCTGCTGGATATTGTTCTACATGGAATCCGGATACTTCTTCACTAAAATTCAAAAGTACAGTTCCATCACCCTTTTCAATGATTGAAACCGCATTTTCATTATAAGAAATGTATGCTGGCGCTGTCAGATAAGCCATTGTAACCACTGCAAAAACCAATGTTACCATGACTGAAAGAATAATCGTTTGCAGCTTTTCCCTTCGCAATGTATTTTGTATATTTCTTAAGGGAGCTATATCGGTATCTATTGGCAGTTCTTCAAGTGTCCTCATTTCTTCAAGTCGTTTTTTGCAGTTTTCACAAGAAGCTATATGTTCTTCAACGATATCTCTAGTATCTTGACTTGCCATATTCTCGACATATAACGGCAGTAAATCCCTAATCATATTACAGCTAATTTTCATCGATAATCCCCCAATCGCGCTTTAATCTTTTCTCTAGCACGGTGATAAGTAACACAAGCCCAGTTATCACTTTTTGCAAACAAATTGCCAATTTGCTTAAATGACAGTTCTCCAAATACACGGAGCGTAAAGACTTTTTTATAGGGCTCTTTTAAATTCTGGATAATTTCATGTACCTTCATAGACGCTTCTGAAGTGGTTATTTCTTGTTCTACATTGTCTTCACTAGCTGGTTCTGGAAGTGACTCTAAATCTACAAAGCTTTTTTTCTTACGCAAATAAGAGTAATAACTGTTTTTTGCAATTTGGCATAACCAAACACGGATATCACTATCCCCTCTGAAACTGTCTAGCGATGTTAATGCCTTCATAAAAGTTTCCGATGTAATATCTTCAGCGATATGCTTATCGCCAGATAAACTATACAAATATAAAAATACATCTTTAAAGTATGTATTATAAATATCCTCAAGCTGTGTCACCATCTCACCTCCTTACATATAAGACGCGATAAACTCAAATATCTTACAAAAGTAGGAGAAAAACCGTACAAATTACACCCGGTCCTTTTTTCTTCTACCATAATTATTGGAATCCTGTAGTCGATACTCCTGCCCATGTATCCCTTTATAATATTCAGGGACCAGTTCTTTTCCACATTGTTCACACTAAAATCGGTTAAGTTTAAGTGAAATATATACAATCTTTATACTAACTAATATCTTATCACCAAGTGGTCTTCCACAATTTGGCCCGATTGTTGAACACAAGTTAAATAGCACTCTACAACTAAACTGCCGGCTACTATAATAAGCAGTGTTTAATATACATGTATAAATATAAGTAGTTATACAAATTTTGTTGAGCAATAATTCAGTGAGATTAATAAACATACCACCAAAACCTACATCATTTAAATGCCGGAAACAACAGGTTGCAATGAAACAACACTTAGAAACGGAGATAAACATATTACCAAAGAGATGGATGAAACAATTTCTAATTATAT
>NZ_JBIQDP010000061.1:0-3582 GCF_045370945.1 Pseudobacillus sp. 179-B 2D1 NHS | reverse complement strand
ATATAATTAGAAATTGTTTCATCCATCTCTTTGGTAATATGTTTATCTCCGTTTCTAAGTGTTGTTTCATTGCAACCCGCCAATAACAGTGCCGCAGATAATAAAAATAAAAGATTAAGTTTTAATGTATTTAGCAAAGGATTTAGCTCCTCTATTCAAACTAAACAACCTAGTAATAAACTACCTTTAGATAATGAACTTGCTTTATCTATATAATCCTCGATACAGGAAGTTCTTCTAAATATTTTAAGCGCCCTTTAAATAAATTTAACTAGATGGGGATTTAATGCTACACAATGAGGCATCCAACAGTCTGACATCTCAGTCCCAATTTCATGATTATTAAAACATGTCCTATTCATTCCATCTAAACCGTCGCGACCGCAACATCCGTTTAATCTACTGACATCAGAGTGATATTTTGAATTGATTAAATCCTTGATGTTAACCATAATGGATCCTTTTAACCTTAGATAGAATTCTTGATTGTCAATAATGAAAAAGCCTTTAGGGATATAATCTTGGCCATCCTTCTTATTAAGACGACTTAAATCCTTAAGTTCTATTAATTCATTAGAAATCACTGTATCGCAGGTTTGGCAAGCCAATCTCATAGCATGGTACTCCCTTTTTTGTTTCTTCTAAATAACTTTATCAAAAAAGCAATCCCAATCACTGCGAAGGTAATTTTTATGGAGTCTTGCAAAATCATAAAGAAATAATCTGGATAGGGTATTTCCCAAGTTGAGGTCATTCCATCAGCATCTTCTGATGTATCTGTTCTATCCATTATTATCAACAGTGCAGAAAAAGAAATGATAAATGAATATATGGCAGTTTTCACTAAAGTTCTTTCCACAACAATCGCCCCCTACTAACCATGTCTTATCTAGAATTCTTGTTCAACTCACCTTCCATATTAATTAAAAAAGAGCTTCTAATTGAAAGTCCTCTGTTATTTCATCATCTCATTATAGACATACAAACTATATAATGCTGGAATCAATAAACTCAAAGCAAGGCAAAAAACCGCTGCTAATTTAGACTGTTTTATAAGGCGCTCATCACCTAATTTTAAGTGTTGAAAGAAAGTAAGGCTGAAATAAAAGCATAATAGAATCAGTAAAGTAGAAATTATGCTTAACCAATTTCCTGTTCCCATTAAAGTTTCATCCTCCATCCAAACACCCCATCTCATATTAAACCATTTTTGGTTAATTATAGCAAAAGCGAGATAAAAAAAGAGAACGAAAAGAATAGACACTAATTTATGAATAATCTATACACATTTAGTTCACATAACACCACAAATATCGGTACTAAAAAGATCTCGGCTGAAAGATTCTTTTTGCTGCTTGTTCAATTAAAGTGCCCTTCGTTGAAGTCTTTCTAAGATCTCGTATATTTGTAATAAAGATTTACTAAAGAAAAGTACACTAAAGCAGAGCCAAAAATAAAAAAGAGAAACTCCTTTACCTTGTTCTCCTTCATCATTAAATCCTCATTGTAAAAAAGCTGCATGTTTTCATTTATAGAAATAGGAACTGTGAAAATTGATATTATTAATGCAATAACAGAAAAAACCCCATATATATTCAATACTCTTCTTGTGGTTATTTCCTTTTTTGCTACCAAGCTTCTAACCCCCTTAATTCACATAGCATCATTTATCGGCATTAAAAAAGATATTCCAGTCGAAGGTCTTTTTAACTTTTGTCCTTTTTAGTTAAATAACAGATTGTTACTTATTTACTTGTTCAGCAGACTAGTTTCAACCCATTAACTGAATAAAATGCTCCATATTTGAAATAATTATTACAGCTATTATCAAAAAGATAAGCGTAGAAACATACTGTTTTGAATTCTTCAGATACTTCCACTCTAAGAGAGCTTGAAATCCTAATAATATAAAAAAGTAAGAGGTCCAGAACCATTTAATGATATGTATGTCCTTTATAACAACAAACCATAAAGCACATAAAAAAGAACATAAAATAATGATCTTGCCCCATCGGTCAATGTTTTTAGCAGGAGTTTCTGATATCCTTTTCTTTTCTACACCAAGTAATTTATTTATTGTTTTTTCTAACGTAATAACCAAAATCGCCAGAAGGATGATAAACATTAAGAACTTCAAACAATCTCCCCTTTTTTATGTTTATCTTACCATTTTACTTCCATTATTATTTGATTATCCCAATCATTTAGATAACCTTTGAAAAAAGATGAATACCTCATGCATTATAGTTCACATAACCTACTACATTTATTTCTTAAATACGGAAATTGTTAGATTTTCAGTAGGCATATCTGATGAAAAAAGTTTTTACAAAACCCTTATTAGTCGTTCCAAGTACTTTACTTGTTATAGATCTACTTTTTGTTATAACTATCCCATTCATTTGGTTAAAGATAAATGTTAGTGACTTCTATACATTTTGGAGCAAGACACAGCCCACTAAAGCCAGTAAAAACAAACAAGACCTGATTAATTATACAGAACCAGACGATGTTATCCAGTTTAAAAAAGACCAGGCGACGCGTTATTCTCACACAATGTTTGTGTATTCTAAGGGAGATGGTACACTCTATTTATCTGGACATACAGACAATTATTTAACCCCCATAATTTTAAAAAGATAAGTCCAAACTGGGTAAGCTATCGTGTAATTAAGTTCTGATTAAGCTAATTGCTGAATGAAGGTGGGGGTTAATTGAAAAAAAAGAATTATTTAATACTAATAGGACTTATCCTTGTTATTTTAGCAGGTGTTTATGGATACTACTCTAGTGTGTCACTATCAGGTGTCTCTGAAAATAATATGTGGAAAGCTACCTATAAAAAAAACCTAGATGCGAGTGAGCCTACAGGCTGGGTTGGTGAGTTGAAACAAAAAAACGACCGCAAAGTTAATGTAAAATCAATTGTCTTTACTGATGATGAAAAAGTGCTTGCTAAGAAAGAAAAATTTGCTGAGGGAAAAGCCGAAGATGGCTCTGTGACTACATTACATCCTTTTTCAGCAGAATTTTATTTGGGAGATGCTCCTAATAAAAAGCATACTTATAAGGTATCAGTTACTTGGGAGGAGAACAAAGAATCCCACATAGACACCTTTGAAGTTAATTAAGTAACGGAGCAGGAACGAACATTGTCCTGCTCTGTTTTATCATATAGAAATTGAGTTTATTTATCACCCTAAAAGTAGGATTTTTAATCTTCATGATACATGAAATTCATCAAATTTAAGTTTACAAAATCACTTGTCTACTTACCCTTCCACACCAGCATCTCCAACAACTTATATACTTTCTATCTCTCTTCTCCTGCTAGCACTCACTACTTAATATAAAAGCAAAGAATCAGTAAATTAAACGGAAGTATGATCAAGATATCTGGTTTGATATTTGATTGCACATTTAATTTACTCTTTTTTAGTCTATTGATCGTTCTTTAATAACGATTTTATTCCCTTTAAACCTTTGTTTTTTAAGCATTTATAAAAGTGGATTGTCAACACTAAATCAGACAGCCTTTTTAAGGGACGATCGTTTGTATTCAATCGGGCTTACATAGCCTAG
>NZ_JBIQDP010000060.1:0-3912 GCF_045370945.1 Pseudobacillus sp. 179-B 2D1 NHS | reverse complement strand
GTGTCTAAACGAGTGATACGATAAGCCAGCATGGCTTTTCCCCATAGCTTATAGATTTCCTTTGCTTGTCCAAAGAACGGCTTCACGGCCAAAATAAAGCTTTTTGGAATATGAGAAGGCGTAAAGCTTTCATCTAAAACTAGTTCTTCCTTACGTATATATTTATTAAAAGATTTTTTTAATGGTAATGAATAGGCAGGAACTTTCTTTGCCTCTTCGTCCTTAGAGCCGCAAGGTGTTTCAGCATTTTCTGTTTGGAAATCACTTAAATTTAAAAGTTCTTCCCAGTACGAAAAATACGGGTGGTCCACAAATAAATGGACCAGGGCACTCCGTCCATTTTGCTTCGTGGATCTCCGATACACGGTAAACAGCACGCCATGTTCGCGCAGCTTCTTTGCTACGTTACGGATTGTTCTGTCAGATATATCGTGTCGATCAGCTAAATAGTCATCTTTTGCGAAGAAAAAGCCACGCTCTGAAGATAGCCAGCACATCATGTCGATGGCCTGACGTGTTTCTTTCTTTAACCGATAATAAGAGTCGCCATACACCTCTTCTACGAATTTTAGTAACTTTAATTTCATAGATTGTTGTTCTTTTTGATTATTGGCATATGGCTTGTAGCTCATTATTTGTTTAAACTCTTCATTGGCTAGCATTCTGCTTACAGTCATGGATTTCGTCTCCTTTAGAGAAAAACAAAAAAGACGTATTTACCGCGTAAATCGGTAAACATGTCCTTTGCTGATCTGTAAAAGGTAGACTTTCCCCTTGAAATTTATGTTTATTTATCGTAAGATACAGGCAAAGATAAATAAAGTAATAAGGGTAAAAGCAAGTGTTTACCGTGGTGGAGCACGGTGGACGGTTATAGGTGGCGCCAACCACACTATAACACGCTTTTGCCTTTTTTATTTTCCGTTCGGTTTAATTGACTCTATTTATAGCAAACTTCCAATTATTTCACAAGTGATAAATTAGACAATATCATCTTAATCAAAAATTTTCAGGCAAAATTTCTACACCTGCGATCCAAAGATCATGGTTTCTAGGCTTAGGAATTTCTAGTTGGGCTGTTTTTTTATAATCTTTATTGATATTAAACTCCCCTATTATACCGGAACCTCCACTGCCATCATCTAATGGACCAATTACATATAACTTATCGTTTTTAACGAATGCCTCTACATAGGGGAATTTTAATTTTTTTTCATTTTTTACTTGTAAATCTTTATCTAACTCCAAAATGTTTATTCCTGAATCTTCACTTTTACTAGAGGAAGTAATTAATAACTTCTCTTCAGAAACTTTTAATAGCTTTGAAGTTTCATATTCTTCATTTATAGGCGGTAAATAGGAAACACCAAAATTATTAGAGTTTATTACAGTTGCTCTCACTTTAGTGCCTACGATTACGTTATCACGGAAGAATTCTATATCATTCGCAAATTTATATTTCATATTAAGTTGTTTGATGAGTTTCCCCCTTGCTAAATCAAAAATATATAAAGAGCTCGTTTCCCCCTTGTCAACTAGATCGGCAAAAGCATATACGTATTTCCCATCCGACTCAGCGACTCTTATGTAACCTTTTACCGTTTGTTGAATAACCTTTTTCTCTTTATATTCAACATCTAATTGACTAGAAAACATATCTTCTTTATCTTTGTATACAACTATTTTAATGTCGTTGTCAAAAGTAAAATAGTTAGTCATATCTTTCGCCTTATGATCTTTTAAAACATCCTTACTAGGATTATAAGATAATAAACTAATTGATTCTGTTCCATTTAACCAAAAGTTTTTTCGATCATCTACTTCTATCCCTCCTAACCCAATACTGTCCTTTATAAAATAATTTTCTCTTTCTTTATTATTAAGAACTAAAATCTCACTCCCCTTTTGAAAAGGACTAGAATATAAAATAGCGAATTTTTGAATTATTTCCCCCTCATTCTTCTCTCTTTTATGTAAATTATCTGAGATAGATAAACTTTCCTTACTGATATAAAAGTTTTCCTTAAATTTCATGAGAAATAATAGGGAAACTAGAATGATTACTACAATTGCCAGTACTAAACTGACTTTTTTTTTACTTTTCATGCTTTCTCCTTTCAAAAAAGTAACAAAATTGAAGCAAGTACAAAAATCTCTCTATATCCTTGTACTTGCTTCAATAAATGCATCCTTAAGCTTCCATTCCTTTTTTGTAATATGCTTTTGTATCTTTATCTTTGACAATATCATAAGGAGTCACGATTTTGTCCGAACCACCATTTATACCGTGACCAGCTTCCTTATATGCTCTCCAAATAAGAGATGAACAATAGTATGCATCCGTTCTTTCTGGCTTATGGAAGAGATAATTGTACGGTTTTCCCTTTTGATTACCTGCGAATTTCCTAGCAATCTCTTTAGCCTGATATGTAGCCTTATGTACCTTTAATGCTACCAGGGTTTTCATTTTTTTATTAGAAGGTTTCCACTTATCAATGCCATGCAATCGGACACCGTCCTCCCTATAAGATTCCATAGTGTATTCATTAGCCCAATATACAATTGCAGAATGCCCCCATCTAATACCTGCACCAAAACTCGAAAACCCATTGTCCATATGTCTCCAGGTCTATAATCAGGATTTTTTGCGGCTGCTGTTGCATCTATGCCACTTTCCTTGATCTTTTCATCGATAACTTTGTTCCAATTATTTAATACATAAGCAGCTTCAGCATCTTCTTGTGCGTACATAGCATCTATTTCAGCTTGAGTAGGCTCACTAGCTTTTACAATAGATTGCTCAGTCATTGAAAACTCTATTAATACTCCAGTTACCATTAGTGTTGAAATAAACCTTTTGACCATTTTCTCAGAAGAAAACAACCCCAAAAAACCTTCCTTGCACGCTTATTTGGAAAGTAAAAAAAGTCTTCCGAGACTTCGAAGGGCTTTCTTTTACAGAAAGGTATGTATCTTGTTCAAACACTCCGTTATGATCTTTGAAGGAGCCTGGCCAACGATTTGAATTCATCTTGAGTTCCAATCTAAGCTCTTAATTTGGTCCGTTAAAATAGCCCCTTAAAAAGCCAATCCCATTGGAAGCTCGTCTTCAAAAGGCCCTCCCTTGATTGTATTTCTAATTGAGCAAATCATAGCAAATCCTGTGATTTTGTTAAACTCTTTTAGGGATAGTATAATACCTGGGCGACGAACATTTATTGATGACAATAAAGTGTTTTCTAAGCAGCTTTTTCATCCACTAAGGCTCACTTATTAGCTGTGTTTTCAATTTCACAGATCCATCTATAATAACTTAAAACAGCGATAAGCAAAAATGGATAAACCAGGAATGAGTACCAAGTATTCCACCAGCCATAACGAAAATACCCCCATGGTTCAGGTAACAATATGATGGTTTCATACAACGTGATAGCTATTGTCCAACTTAGTATATAAAGCGTTTGTTTATAGAAAGTTTTCTTAAAGGGATACCAATTTAAGAAAATGATATTAACGGGCGGAATTAAAATAGTCAAAGCAGGAAGCACCCACCAATTAATTTCTTTAGTAAAGTACCAGTAACCATGATATTTAAAGTCAATAAAGGTCTCTGTAACTGCTTGGGTAGCAATTGTAAACATCCATATATGCACGAATTGATTTTTGGTTAGTCGCCTATTGGTTGTAAAACATATCAGATTAAATACAATAATTGAAGTAACAAATCCTATCATTGTAAAGTGATTATCCTTTTTATAATAATTTTTTCATCCATACCTTTAATTATTCAAGTTTTTGAAAAAGATTAATTTAAAGAGCATAAGGAGTTTTTGGGTTGTCAACACTAAATCAGACAGCCTTTTTAAGGGACGATCGTTTGTATTCAATCGGGCTTACATAGCCTAGTGTTCC